>CAVBMG010000005.1:0-76470 GCA_963596435.1 Agathobacter sp. | reverse complement strand
GTAGAGCACTCGGCTGTTAACCGAGTTGTTGTAGGTTCGAGCCCTACTCGGGGAGTTTAGAATGAATATAGTAGCTGTTGTTTAGCAATAAACAACAGCTTTTTTGTATATTTCCAGTATTTCTCTGGTCTGGAAGATAAAACGCAGTAGCAAATTGTTTACGGGATTGTGTGAGTCTGATATAGTATTAAGAGAATATGAATGAAAGAGGATGAAATATGCGCGTTTTAGAGAATTTGCAGCCTTATAAGGTTTTTTATTACTTTGAAGAGATATGTAATATTCCACATGGGTCTAATAATCTGGATGGGATAAGCAGCTATCTGGAGAAATTTGCCAGGGACAGAGGTTTGTTCTGCATCAGGGACGCCAGCAATAATATTATTATGGTGAAGGAAGCGACGCCAGGATATGAGAAGGAAGAGGCTATCATGCTTCAGGGACATATGGATATGGTAGCTGTGAAGAAAGCAGACTGTGATATAGATATGGAGAAAGATCCCTTACGTCTTAAAATAGATGGGGATTATATCTATGCAGAGGGAACCAGTCTTGGGGGAGATGATGGTGTTGCAGTAGCTTATATTCTGGCAATTATGGATGATAATTCTATACAGCATCCAAGGATTGAAGCGGTTCTGACAACAGATGAAGAGATTGGAATGGAAGGCGCTACGGCAATAGATCTGTCCATGCTTACTGCAACCAGAATGCTAAATATTGATTCAGAAGAGGAAGGTATATTGTTGACCAGCTGTGCAGGTGGTGCAAGAGTAGACTGTAATATTCCGGTGTCCCGTGAACAGAAGGAAGGCAGTTACTATCAGGTAGAAGTTGGTGGTCTGGTAGGCGGACATTCAGGTACTGAGATTGATAAAGGGCATGCCAATGCGATCAAGCTGATAGGAAGAACATTGAAATTAGTACAGAATAATGTGAATATCCAGATTGCAGAGCTTGATGGCGGAGAGAAAGACAATGCAATTCCAAGAGAAGCACAGGCTGTTGTCTTTATCCCTGATGGAATGGATAGGGCTTTTGAAGAAGAGATTATGCAGGCAAATGACCTGATACGTAATGAAAATGTATCGAAAGACAAGGATGTATATATTCGATGCAACAAGCTTGCAGATACGCTCAGAGATGTATTAACTGTTGAGTCTACTAATCGTGTCATTGATTTTCTTGAGTTATTACCCAATGGTGTCATGGCAATGAGCGCAGATATTGCGGGATTAGTAGAGACATCATTGAATGTAGGAGTACTTAGACTGGAACAGGATAAGCTCATCAGTCTCAGTGCGGTCAGAAGTTCTATTGAGTCCTCCAAGAGAGATCTGATGTGCATGCTGGATACATTGACCGGGTTAATAGGCGGTCAGACCTCTATTTATGGAGAATATCCTGGTTGGCAGTATAGAACTGATTCCAGACTGCGAGAGAATATGGTGAAGATCTATCGGGAAATGTTCCACGAAGATGTTAAGGTAACTGCAATACATGCAGGTCTGGAATGTGGCATCATGCTTTCCAAGATGCCGGAGCTTGATTGTGTGTCTTTTGGACCTGATATTTATAACATTCATACAACAGAAGAAAAACTGAGTATTTCTTCTACACAGAGAATGTGGGAATATTTGCTTGCCATTTTAAAGACAAAATAGTGAAGATAACAATATAGGAGAGGAAATATGTCGGATAACTTTAGAGAATTCAAATCACAGGGAGAAGAAAATTATTCTGAGCAGACAAAGAAATCAGGAAATGCCAGAAAAAATCAGGGAAAGACAATTGTATCTATCGTAATTGCCATTCTGTTTGTAGGTATCGTGGCTTTTGAATCCGTGTATTCTATCAAAGAGCAGGAGCAGGGAGTCGTTACTACATTTGGAAAAGCGGGAAGCGTAGTTACATCAGGGCTTCATTTTAAGATACCTTTTATTCAGAAGGTGACAAAAGTAAATACAACAATACTCGGCTTTCCAATCGGATATAATCCGTCTGGAAGTCAGGAAGTAAGTGAAGAGGAAGCTGCCGCAGAATCCTTAATGATCACTTCGGATTTTAACTTTGTAAATGTAGATTTTTATGTTGAATATAAAGTATCAGATCCTGTCAAATATCTGTATAATTCCAAACAGCCGACAGAGATTTTGAAGAATATTGCACAGTCCTGCATCAGAACAGTAGTAAGTAATTTTACGGTTGATGATGTCATTACAACAGGTAAGAGTGAAATACAGGCAGAAATTAAGGAAATGATCGTGCAGAAGCTTGAACAGCAGGATATAGGACTTATGCTGGTCAATATATCCATGCAGGATGCAGAACCTCCTACAGCAGAAGTTATTGAGGCATTCAAAGCAGTAGAAACAGCAAAGCAGGGCAAAGAGACTGCGATTAACAATGCCAATAAGTATCAGAATGAACAGATTCCACAGGCAAAAGCCAAGGCTGACCAGATCATTCAGGATGCCGAAGCAACCAAACAGAATCGAATCAATGAAGGTACTGCGCAGGTAGTTCGTTTTAATGAAATGTATGATGAATATGTAAAGAATCCTCTTATTACAAAACAGAGAATGTTTTATGAAACGATGGAGGATGTACTTCCTGGTGTGAAGTTGATCATTGATGATGGAAGTGGCAATCTTAATAAGACATTGTATCTGGATGAATTACAGATAGAGGATATAACATCCGCCCAGAGTACACAGTCTGCAAGTGAAGAACAGACACAGGAAGAATAGGAGGTTATGTCATGAAGAAGAAATTGGGAAAGGCTGCAATCATAATTATTGTAGTGGCTGTATTGATCGTACTTGGTAATTCCTTATTCATCATCCGTGAGAATCAGTATGGAATTGTAAAAGAATTTGGCAGAATCGAGAAAGTCATCAATGAACCGGGACTTTATATTAAGATACCTCTGGTTCAGGAAGTAGATACTGTTTCAAAAGAATTATTATTATATGATATTCCAAAATCAGATGTCATAACAAAGGATAAAAAATCCATGATTGCAGATAGTTTTGTATTATGGAGAATTACAGATCCTAAGGTATTTGCCCAGACATTAAACAGCTCAACAGCAAATGCAGAAGGCAGAATTGATGTGGCAGTGTATAATTCAATCAAGAATGTAATCAGCAGCATGACACAGTCAGATATTATAGCTGCAAGAGGACAGGAACTGACCAGTTATATAATGACAGGAATTACCTCTATTAATCAATATGGAATAGAGATTGCTTCTGTAGAGATCAAGTTATTGGATCTTCCGGAAGATAATAAAGATGCAGTATTCCAGAGAATGATATCAGAACGTGAGAATATTGCGGCTACATATACCGCAGAAGGTAATTCTGAAGCACAGGTGATTCGCAATACCACAGATAAAGAGGCTGCACTTTTGATTTCAGAGGCAGAGAAACAGGCAGAGATATTGAAAGCAGAAGGAGAAGCAGAATATATGAAAATTATGGCAGATGCTTACAATGATCCTGCCAAAGCAGATTTTTACAGCTTTACAAGAAGCCTGGATGCATTGAAGAATTCAATCCAGGGAGGAAACAAAACGATAATCCTTGATAAGGATTCACCGCTTACGCAGATATTCTATCAGGCGCAATAATATGCAGGAAAAAGACTGTTTATCAATTAACGATTGACAAACAGTCTTTTTTGAATGAATTTGTCAGGCTTCTGCTGTGGAATCGTTACAGTAGAGATAGAAACTGATCAGATAGAGTCCACAGATTCCAACCAGTGCATAAATAATACGTGAAATCCATGACATACTGCCAAATATGGCAGCAACCAGGTTAAAATCAAAGAAACCGATAAGACCCCAGTTCACCGCACCAATAATGGCTACAGTCAGGGCAATACAATCAAGTACTTTATTGTGCATAATGATCTCCTCCTTGATTGATAGTATTTCTAAGAAAAGTATACTTATGCATTTTTATTTGATTTTGTACATATTTATTATTTTAGATATAATTATACCTGTGAAACCGTTATTTTTTCACAAAAATTAAGTAGATAAATTGAATTACAAGAATTTATATGATATTCTAAAGATGCGTGAAAAAACGTAGTTTTTTTAATATAAGCAATATGTTCCAAGGCAACAGGGAGTCTGAGATTTTAGGATGGTAAAATTGAAGAGAGAGGAAGAGGTTATTATGACAGAGAAAAAAGTTGTTAAAAAAGTAGTTGAGAAGAAGGAGCCAGTTAAAAAGGTTGCAAAGGCTACTGTAAAAGAGGTTGTAGCAGCTCCTGAAGTAAAGGAAACCGTAGTGAAAGCTCCAGAACCAGTAAAGGAAAAGGCAGCACCTGTTAAAAAGGCAAGCGTAAACGTAAGTGAAGAAGTGTTTGTTCAGTTTGGCAACAGCGAAGTACTTACAAAGGATATTGTTGAAAAGGTAAAGGCTGCATATGTTGCAGAAGGACATACAGCAGATTCTGTTAAGAAGATCAGAGTATACATAAAACCAGAAGAAGGCATGGCATATTATGTAGTAAATGATGACTATGCATCTGGTATCAGTTTATTCTAGGAGTGTATTTTTGGTTTTGTTCCAAATATTGGAAATATTAATACAAAAAGCCTCATTGTGCAACTTCAACAAAGTGGGTTGACGTTAAAACCTATAGTTTGTATAATAAACTATGGTGAGTATTTGATTATGGCAAAACCGTGAGAAATCCGGCGACGCAAAGCTATAGGGTCTTCGCTATTACGAAATAGGATGACAGCCAGTTGCGAATAGATTTGTACTGAGTAGTGGAGTCTGCTCAGTACTTTTTTTATTTATTTTTATGAGAAAAAGTAATATGAAGGCTGTCACGTTCTTCGCAGGTCAGATTAGTGAACTGCTCCATGATCATGGTAATGTTTGTGTCTTTAGCGTCACATAAAAGATAGATAACATCTGTAAGTTGGGAGATAATATCCTTCATTCTCATCATATCCATTTTCTCTATTTTGTTGGGATTCATAATTGTATGTACTCCATTTCTTAAAAACCAGTTTACATAAGTATACATATATTGTATTATCAATATGAATTTTAACATAGTATGACAAAACTGTAAGGTTACTTTTGGCATTTTAAAAAAGAAAAATGTAGAAGAAAAGTGTTACTGTGGTACAATAGTAGTAGTATAGGAAGAAACTGTTGATCAGGTAAAATGGAGAGAGCAATGCAGAAACAGGAACTGAAAAATACATTTATAGACACCCTGGAGCGTGAAAGAACAATACGCGGGTGGACGCAGTGGGAAATGGCAGAGAAATTGGAAATGTCAGTACCCGGATATCGTAAAATGGTATCGGGAATGACAGACTCTATTGCGTTGTATACGGCATACAGAGCATCGGTCGTACTTAATATACCGATTCCTATATTATACGGCAGTACTGATCATAAGGATCAGTTGCTGAACAAGATATACAATGCTCCGGCGTCTACGTGTCAGAGAATAGAGTATTATCTGGATTATGATGCAAAATACAGACATGCACAGACGAAGAATACAGGAAGCACGATATGGATAGATGTCTTTACACTTACAGGTTATATGGAAGATGCCATGCACTTTGATTCGACCAATGTTGAGAAGATGGAGATACCGGATCGATATGAAGGGCGTGTATCCAAAGGGCTTATGGTGACAGAGAACAGCCTGTTACCGGTGTATGGCAAGGGAGACATTATCCTGTTGGAAGAGAGAATGCCAAGAATTGGGGATATTACAGTCAGTATACATATGAAAACCAGCATTTTGTATATCAGAAAGGTATTTCAGACAGAGGACCGCTATGAGCTTCATCCTGTTCATGGAAGAGGTAAGATTGTTTATATAGAAAAGAAGGACAGAAGTGACTGGCATGAGATGGGACGAGTGATAGCCAGTATTCGTACAGATGAGTATAAAAGGGAGTAGGTTTACAGCCTGCTCCCTTCGTTATTACATGATGATTCCAAGATAGTTGTCAAATGCTTCAGAATAGATTTTTCCATAACATTCGGCTGAGATTTTCCCCTGGCGGTATAAGTGATAAGCTTCCTGACATGCGTCTTTGAGCTCTTTGGAGTTACCATGCAGCTCTCCGATTCTTTTTACTTTTTCTATTTCTTCACATTCAAGAACTGTGAATTTTTCATAGCCTCTCATCGTGGTCACCATACCTTTCTACATGAATGGAATATAACTCATTTAATACATTTTATTTATTATAGCATGAATTGTATATATTATCAATTAAATTAAAATAATTTCATTAATTAACAGAAAATAATACGTGATAAAATTTTATAGAACCGGTAATTGGTTTATGTTATACTAATAACGACAGATTTGAAATGGCATATCGGACAGAATAAAGGATAGTGCCAATTGAGACTTGAATATAAGGAGCAGAGAGAGATTATGGATTTTGCAGAAAAGAGCGAAAGACCGGTATATGTAGTAGGACATAAGAATCCGGATACAGATTCCATCAGTTCAGCAATTGCGTATGCATATTTGAAAAATACAACAGGGACAGGACAGTATATTCCTGCCAGGGCAGGTCAGATCAATCAGGAAACGCAGTATGTATTAAATGCATTTCATGTAGAAGCGCCCATTTATCTGGATGATGTTATGACGGATGCCAGAGATATTGATATGAATGATATCGAAGGCGTGACAGAGGATGTTTCATTGAAAAAGGCATGGCATATGATGCGTGATCGTGGGGATGTAACACTGCCTGTAGTAGATCAGGGCAAATTAACCGGTATCATCACCATTGGAGACATTGCCAACGCATATATGGATGTATATGACAATTGCATCTTATCTACAGCAAAAACTTCCTATAAGAACATTTTGGAGACATTGGATGCCAAAATGATTGTAGGAAGTGAAGATGGATTCTTTGAAAGCGGAGAAGTGGTTATTGCGACTGCCAATCCTGATGTACTGGAGGATTATATTCATCCGGGAGATATGGTCATTCTGGGGAATCGTTACGAGACACAGCTGTGTGCGATTGAAATGGGAGCAGCCTGCGTTGTAATCAGCATGGGAGCGAAGGTGTCTAAGACCATTCAGCATTTTGCCAAAGAGCACAACTGTATCGTCATTAATACGCCGTATGATTCTTTTACAGTGGCAAGACTGATCAATCAGAGTATGTCCATTGGATATTTTATGAAAAAGGAAAAACTCACAACATTTCGTATTACAGACAAAACGGAAGACATCAGGGCTATCATGAAGAAGAAGAGATACCATGACTTCCCTGTGCTGGACGAAGAAGACAATTATGTAGGAATGATTTCCCGTAGAACATTGTTGAATTTACGTAAGAAACGCCTGATCCTGGTAGATCATAATGAAACAGCCCAGGCTGTAGATGGTATAGAGTATGCGGATATTCTGGAGATTATCGATCATCACAGAATCGGTACATTAGAGACAATGTCTCCTGTTTTCTTTAGAAATCAGCCACTTGGATGTACTGCGACTATCATATATCAGATGTATCAGGAGCAGGGAGTAGAGATTCCAAAGAATATTGCAGGCATCATGATGGCTGCGATTATTTCTGATACGCTGATGTTCCATTCACCGACAGCAACAGAGATTGATAAGGCAGCAGCCTCTCACTTATCAGAGATATGCGGCATTGAAATAGAAGAATTTGCAATTGATATGTTTGGTGCAGGCAGCAATCTGAGTAATAAGGATGCTGCTGAAATATTCAAGCAGGATTATAAGAGTTTCTCTGTGAATGATTTCAGGTTTGGCGTAGGTCAGATTAACTCCATGAACAGCATCGAGCTGGAAGAGATCAAGGAGAAGATCGTTCCTTATATCAATCAGGAATTGCCTAATATGCAGGAGGATATGTGTTTCTTCATGCTGACAAACATTGTATATGAGAAGACTGAGCTGCTTTGCTTTGGACCAAGAGCAGAAGAACTGGTCATTGAGGCATTCCAGCTGTCCAAGTCTTTGCATAAGTTTGAATTAAAAGACCTGGTATCCCGCAAGAAGCAGTTGATTCCTGCATTTGTATCCGTTCTCCAGCAATGGGAGAAATAAGGAATAACAGTTGATTTTGAGACAACGTTATATTATAATAGCCTTTGCAAAAAAAACATTCATAATTCGGAGGATCTTAAAATGAATAAAACAGAATTAATCGATGCTATGGCATCTAAGACAGGTATGACAAAGAAAAATGCAGAAGCTGCATTAAATGCTTTTGTTGAAACTGTTTCAGAAGAACTTGTAAAGGGTGGAAAGGTTGCATTAACAGGCTTTGGTACTTTTGAAGTATCTGAGAGAGCTGAAAGAGAAGGCAGAAATCCTCAGACAGGCGAGACAATGAAGATCGCTGCATCCAAGGCTCCTAAGTTCAAGGCTGGTAAGGTATTAAAGGATCAGGTTAATGCATAATCTGATAGATTAGTAACGTAAAAGAAGGCTGATATCTGGTAGTAAAGAATTGGGAGGATACTATCAGAAGAAGCCTTCTTTTTAAGGATTACTATATTGAAAAAGAGTTAAGTGAAAAGCATTTCTGCTCATTCGTGACTGAGTTATCACGAATCTATAGATAATATATCAAATTATCTGACAATTGTCAAACAATTTTCAAAAGATTATGAAAATAACATTATTTGAAAAATCGGTTGACAATTATACTTATTTATGGTTATAATAGCTTTTGTCAGTTGCGGGGTGTGGCTCAGTTTGGCTAGAGCGCCATCTTAGGGAGGTGGAGGCCGCAAGTTCGAATCTTGTCACTCCGACTGTTTTATATTAGAGATACCACAGATTTTTCTGTGGTATTTTTTGTATCGGAGGGATGATATGGAGAGAGCATTTATTGTTGGTGTAAATCTGGATGGAGACAGTAATTTTGAGTTATCCATGGATGAGTTAGCCAGCCTGGCGCAGGCGTGTGAAATGGAAGTTGTGGGAAGAGCAGAACAGAATATGGAGTATGCCAATACAGCAACCTATATTGGCGCCGGTAAGGTAGAAGAAGTACGCCAGGCAGCAGAATATCTGGAAGCGGATATTGTGATCTTTGATAATGCATTGTCTCCGGTACAATTGCGTAATCTGCAGCGTGAACTGGATAAGCCGGTCATGGACAGAACGACCTTGATTCTGGAGATATTTTCTACCAGAGCCAAGACAAGGGAAGCCAAATTGCAGGTAGAAGTGGCGAGACTACAGTACATGCTTCCAAGACTGGTTGGTTTGCATGATGCATTGTCCAGACAGGGTGGTGCCAGCGGAGCCATGAGTAATAAAGGCGCCGGCGAAAAGAAGCTGGAGCTGGACAGAAGACGTCTGGAACAGCGTTTGACCAATATGAAGAGAGAACTGGAGCTGATTGCAGGAGAGCGGCGTACGCAGCGTCAGAAGCGTGCAAGAAGCGGTATTCCCAGAGTGGCGCTGGTTGGTTATACCAATGCAGGAAAATCTACCATTATGAATATGCTGCTTGGTGCATATGTGAAGGACGAGGAGAAGCAGGTTCTGGAGAAGGATATGCTTTTTGCAACGCTGGATACAACAGTAAGAAGAATTGCGCCGCCGGATCGCAATCCATTTCTGCTATCAGATACAGTAGGATTTATTTCCAAGCTGCCGCATGCACTGGTCAAGGCATTTCACTCTACACTGGAAGAAGCCAAGGAGGCAGATCTTCTGTTGCAGATTATTGATTATTCGGATGAACATTATAGAGAATATATGAAGGTAACAGAGGATACGCTCAGAGAACTGGGGGCTGATACGATACCTATGATCTATGTATTTAATAAGGCAGATAAATGTGGAATGGGTAAATTTGCCGTGGTACAGGGCGAAGATAAGATATTCATGTCTGCCAAATCCATGGATGGCATTGATGCACTTTTGACCTTGATAGAGGGCAAGCTGGCAGGCGGATATCGCGATTGTGAATTGCTGATTCCTTACACACGGGGAGATATTGTGTCATATCTCAATGATAATGCAGTGGTATATCAGTGTGACTATAGAGAAGATGGTGTATATATGCATGCAAATCTACAGGTAAGTGATGCAGGAAGGTATGAAAAATTCATATTAAAATCATAAAATAAAACGAGTTCAAATTAAATTTGGTTATTGTTCACAATTTATTTACAGTTTCATAACAGAAAAGGGTTATTATATACAATATAAAACAACTGTAAAACCGTAACCAAAGGAGATTTGCCATGGAAAAAGCTGCCAGAAGAAAGAAAATTAGTAAAATCATCTATATTATTGGAATGCTTGGAGTTATTATGCTGAATTATCTGGCATGGAGAAGCAGAGAGTTCTGCGACTGGTATATCGACCATATTTTTCCAGTATGGTTAAATACGTATGCGCGTCTGACAAGTGCATTATCTATTTCTGTGGGCGAAATTATGCTGATTCTGGCAGTAGGGATTACTGCGTTCGGAATCGGCTTTTTTATTTATAATCTGATCCGAAGAGGCAAATATACGACAGGCTTGTTAAAATACGGCAGAACCTATGCCTGGATCGTTCTGGTAGTGAGCTATGTAATGACATTAAACTGTTTTATTCTGTATCATGCCACCGGTTTTGCACAAAAATATATGGTAAAAGAAACCGGAACGATGGTCGTTGATATGTCAGATACTGCGGTTGTTGAGGTAGATACAAAGGGAAAAAGCGCATATACGAAGAAGAATCTGGTGACATTGAGAGATTATCTGGTAGAGCAGTGCAATACGCTTGCAGATCAGATTGACAGGGATGAGCAGGGAACAGCAGTATATTCAGGAGATCTTATTGCAGAATCGGTTCATGCAATGGAAGCAATGGGAGAACAGTATGACAGATTGTCTGGATATTATGTAACCCCTAAATATCTGAAGTGTTCCGAGTTTTTCAGCCAGCAGTATATTATGGGATACTATTTCCCATTTTCCATGGAGGCAAATATCAATTCAGTCATGTATATCACAAATGTAGCACCTACCGTATGTCATGAACTGGCGCATACCAAGGGATTCATCTTTGAAAATGATGCCAATATGATCGGATATCTGGCGTGTGTACAGTCTGATGATACTTTCTTACAATATTGTGGATATCTAAGTGTACTGAATTATGTAAACAATGATTTCTACAAGTCGGTTAATAAGTCAACATATAAAAAACATGTAAGAATAAGTGACAGAGTTGCAGATGATAATGTATTCCTTACCAGAGAAGACTGGCAGGCTGTAGAGAAGAAGGCAGTGGTTAAGACATCTACAGTCAAGAAGGTATCCAATAACTTCTTAAATACCAATCTGAAGCTCAACGGTGTGGACGAAGGTATTCAGCAGTACAATGAAGTGGTGAATCTGTTATTGGATTATTATGATGGAATCCTGTATTAAAAAATAAGGGGCACAACACAGAACCATTAGGAACGTGTTGTGCCTCTTTTGATTAATTCACCTGAAAAGATGACTTTCTGCGGCATGTCTGTACCTGTAAGTACACCCATCTGGGTCTTGACCAGCTGCGCGCATAAAGTATTTAATTTGCTGTCTACTGAGGTCAGAGGTGGTTCACAGCAGGAAGTAAGAAGAGAGTTATTATAGCCAATGACTGCAAAATCATCAGGCATGGACAACTCCTTATATCTGCCGTATTTTATGGCTCCCATGGCAAGAATGTCATCAGAAGCGATAATTCCATCAAAATCAAGACCATCGGCATTCAGCTGAATCAGAAAGTCTGTAATCGCTTCAATATCCTCTCTTTCCCCCTGATACAACTGAATATATTCTGGGCGGAAGTCATGTCCGCTCTGAAGCACTGCCGACTGATAACCGGAGAGCTTCTTCAGACCAGAGTAAGATTGTGAGTTATACAGATATAAGACGTTCTGAGCACCGCTTTGGAACAGGAACTGGGTAGCTTCCAAAATGGATTTGTAATCATCACATAAGGTACAATATACATTGGGATAATCAAAATCAGCGTTCAAAAGCATAATAGGAACCTGCTGTGCGGCGTCTCTGATATATTGGTTCTCTTCTGAAATATCGGATATAAAATTGGAGCCTACCATAATCACACTGTCAACACGCTTGGATAATAACAGCTCCATGGAGGATTTCTTGGTGGCAGTATCATAGCCGGTACAGCACAGAATAGAATTATATCCGTTTTCACGAAGAAGCTGCTCGATATAATATACGGCTTTGGCTAGATACAGATCGGAGGAATCAGCACAGAGAATACCGATTGTATTCATGGTATTAAGACCCAAGCCTCTTGCAAATGCATTTGGAGTATAGCCGTACTCTTCAATCACATCCATGACCTTTTTCTTGGTCTTTGGTTTCACATTGGCATTTCCATTCAGAACACGGGATACAGTTGCGATAGATACGCCGGCTTTTTCAGAGATATCATAGATTGTCATGCAGCGTAGAGACCTCCTTTGATTAGTTTACATAATGTCGTTTGCAACTAAAAATGTAACTGTTTTCATAGACAGAATACATTAAGCAGTTTCAAAAAGCAAGCCTAAAAAAACTTTTGAAAGCTTTCATTTATACGAAAACCTGAGAAAAAGGCATAAAATCGGGAATTCTTTTCTGAAAAAACAAGTTGACTTTCTGAGCAAAACAATATAAAATGCAAATGTAAGCACTTACAGATTGATGTAAGTAAAACCAATGATTTGATAGGAGATATGACAATGGAATTATTAAATGCGGCAAAGACCGGAAAAAAAGAAAGACCCATTAAAGTACTTCAGTTCGGTGAAGGAAATTTCTTACGTGCGTTTGTTGATTACATGATTGACATTGCAAATGAATCAGGAAAGTTTGATGGAGATATCGTTCTGGTAAAACCCATCGAGTTTGGTAATCTCGACATGTTCCATAAGCAGGACTGCCAGTATACCGTATGTTTAAGAGGTATCGTTGATGGCGAGCCTAAGGTAATCAAGAGAGTGGTAACAAGTGTTGCAGATGCAGTAGATGCATATGGTGAGTACCAGAAATACGCTGATTATGCCAAGTTAGACTCCTTAAGATATATCGTATCCAACACAACTGAGGCTGGTATCGTATATGATGATACAGACAAGTTTGAAGCAGAGCCTCCCAAGACATATCCTGGTAAGCTGTGTAAGTTCCTTTATACAAGATATAAGCATTTCAACGGTGCAGCAGATAAGGGACTTGTAATGCTTCCTGTAGAGCTGATCGATGACAATGGTATTCATTTAAAAGAGTGCGTTGTTAAGTTTGCCAAGCTCTGGAATCTGGAAGAAGGCTTCCTGACATGGCTTGATGATGCATGTGTATTTACTTCTACATTAGTAGACCGTATCGTTACAGGTTATCCAAGAGATGATGCAGAAGAACTCTGGAAAGAATTCGGATATCAGGATAACATCGTTGTTACAGCAGAGCCTTTTGGTCTGTGGGTAATCGAGAGCTCCAAGGATATCAGCAAGGAATTACCTCTTCCGGAAGCAGGACTTCCTGTTATCTTCACAGATAACCAGAAGCCATATAAGCAGAGAAAGGTACGTATCCTGAATGGTGCTCATACATCTTTCGTTCTTGCTTCTTATCTTGCAGGTAACGATTATGTAAGAGAATCCATGGAGGACGAGCTGATTGGCAACTTCATGCATCAGACAATTTATGATGAAGTAATTCCTACACTTGACCTTCCTAAGGAAGATCTGTTAGAGTTCGCATCAGCAGTTGATGGAAGATTCCGTAATCCATATATTAAGCATGCTTTATTATCTATCTCTCTGAATTCAGTATCCAAGTGGAGAGCAAGATGTATGCCTTCTTTATTAGGATATGTAGAGAGAAAGGGTGAGCTTCCTAAGCACCTTACATTCTCTATCGCAGCTTTGATGGCATTCTACACAGGCAGCGAGATCCGTGACAAGGCTCTGATCGGACACAGAAACGGTCAGGAATACAATATCATGGATGATATGGCTGTTCTGGAATTCTTCGCAGCTAACAGCAGCAAGCCATCCGCAGAGTTTGTAAATGCTTACCTGAGCAATGAGAACTTCCACGGACAGGATCTTACCAAGGTTGCAGGATTAAGCGATGCTGTAACTGCATACCTGGAGGACATCAGAACTCTTGGCATGAGAAAGGCTATCGAGAAAAATTTCTAATCATTTTGACAAAAAAAGTCTTATAAATGATTGAAAATAATAAATATTTTACAAAAAACAGCGTGACATACAGCACCGCTTATATTAAAATGTAGGTGGTGCTGTAAGTAAGCGGTTACATTTATAAAGGAAAAACGTATGGCAAAATTTATAAAAATCCATGAGAATGACAATGTAGCAGTTGCACTTGAAACAATTGCACAGGGCGAGACTATTACAGTTGATGATGTGACAGTTACCACTGTAAATGAGATCCCGGCAGGACATAAATTTGCTCTGAAGGATCTTCCGGTTGGAACTCCTGTTGTAAAATATGGTTTCAAAATCGGTAACACAACAGCTGATGTAAAGGCTGGAGAGTGGATACATACTCATAATCTGAAGACCGGACTTGGTGATCTGCTGGATTACAGCTATGAACCTAAGCTCCCGGAAGAGAAATTTACAGAAGATGTTACTTTCATGGGCTATAACCGTGAGAACGGAAAAGTCGGTGTCAGAAACGAAATCTGGGTAATTCCTACAGTTGGATGTGTAAATAATATCGCAAGCAAAATTGCAGAATTATCCAAAGGACTTGTAAGAGAAAATATTGAAGCTGTCTGTGCATTCCCTCATCCTTACGGATGTTCCCAGATGGGTGACGATCAGGAGCATACAAGACAGATTCTGGCTAATCTGATCAATCATCCAAATGCCGGTGGTGTTCTGGTATTAGGACTTGGCTGTGAGAACAGCAACATTGATGTATTGAAGAACTACATCGGAGAATATAATCCTGACAGAGTGAAGTTCCTTGTATGTCAGGAGAGTGATGATGAGATTTCAGATGGTGTTGAGATTGTAAAGGGACTTGCAGAGTATGCTTCCCAGTTCAAACGTGAACCAATCAGTGTATCCAAGCTTGTAATCGGTATGAAGTGCGGTGGAAGTGATGGCTTCTCTGGTATCACAGCTAACCCGACAGTTGGACGTTTCTCTGATATTCTTATCAGTAAGAAGGGTACAACAATTCTTACAGAAGTACCTGAAATGTTCGGCGCAGAGACGATTCTGATGAACCGTTGCGCAAATGAAGAATTATTTGATAAGACAGTAGATCTGATCAATGACTTTAAGAATTATTTCAAGAGCCATAACCAGACAATCTATGAGAACCCTTCACCTGGTAATAAGAAGGGCGGTATCTCCACATTGGAGGACAAGTCTCTTGGATGTACACAGAAGTCAGGAAGCGCTATTGTAAAGGGCGTTCTTGCTTATGGCGAGACAGTATCTACTCCGGGACTGAATCTGCTCAGTGCACCGGGTAACGATCTGGTAGCAGCTACTGCACTGGCAGCAAGTGGTGCTCATATCGTATTATTTACAACTGGACGTGGTACACCTTTTGCCTGTCCGGTACCTACTATGAAGATTTCAAGTAATTCAAGACTGGCTGGTAAGAAAGACAACTGGATTGACTTCAATGCAGGTGTTGTAGCTGAGGGTGAAGACCTTGATACAGTAGGTAAGAGATTGTTTGATGAAGTAGTAGCTGTAGCTTCCGGTAAAGAAGTGAAGAGTGAAATTGCAGGCTTCCATGATATGGCAATCTTTAAACAGGGCGTAACATTGTAAGCATATAAACAGTTACATGTCAGTACTTACAATGCAGCACATAGATAAATGGATAGGAAATTATCCAGATTACTTCAAGAATAATAGAAAAATGATAAATGATGGAGGATTATTATCATGAGTAAAAAAGTAGTAACAATGGGTGAGATTATGTTAAGACTTTCTACACCTAACAATGAGAAGTTTATCCAGGCAGACGAGTTTGATATCAACTACGGCGGCGGTGAAGCTAACGTAGCAGTATCTCTTGCAAATTATGGACATGAAGCACAGTTCGTTACAGCAGTTCCTGATAACGAATTAGGTGAGTGTGCAGTTGCTGCTTTAAGAAAATATAATGTTGGTACACAGAACATCGCAAGATGTGGTGAAAGACTTGGTATCTACTACCTAGAGTCAGGTTCTTCCATGCGTCCTTCCAAGGTTGTATATGATAGAGCTCATTCTTCTATCTCTACAGCTACAGCAGCAGATTTCGATTTCGATAAGATCTTTGAAGGTGTTGACTGGTTCCATTTCACAGGTATTACACCAGCTATCTCCGATTCTGCAGCAGTATTAACAGAGGAAGCTTTAAAGGCTGCTAAGAAGCATGGCGTTAAGGTTTCTGTAGACTTGAACTTCCGTAAGAAGTTATGGTCATCTGAAAAGGCTCAGAAGGTTATGAAGAACCTTATGCAGTATGTTGATGTATGTATCGGTAACGAAGAAGATGCTGAACTTGTACTTGGTTACAAGCCTGGTAATACAGATGTAACAAGCGGTGATCTTGAACTTGCTGGTTACAAGTCAATCTTCGAGCAGATGGTAGCAGATTATAACTTTGAGTACTGCATCTCTTCTTTAAGAGTAAGCCATTCTGCATCTGACAATGGCTGGTCAGCATGTATCTATTCAAGAGATACAAAGGAATTCTATCATTCTAAAGAATACAGCATCCATCCTATCGTAGACCGTGTAGGTGGTGGAGATTCCTTCGCAGGCGGCGTTATCTGTGGTCTGTTAGACGGTAAGGATTTCAAGGCTGCTCTTGAGTATGGTGTAGCTGCATCCGCATTAAAGCATACAATCCCTGGCGACTTCAACCTGGTATCCAGAAAAGAAGTTGAAACACTTGCAGGCGGCGATGCTTCCGGACGTGTTCAGAGATAATAAAGAAACATAGCAAATAAAATATAAAATCTATAGGAGGAATTATCATTATGGCAAACACAAATCCATTCTCACTTGAAGGCAAAATTGCTCTTATCACAGGTGCTTCCTACGGTATCGGCTTCGCAATCGCTAAGTCTATGGCAGCAGCAGGAGCTACTATCGTATTCAATGATATCAAGCAGGAACTTGTAGACAAGGGAATTGCAGCATACAAAGAAGAGGGTATTGATGCTCACGGATATGTATGTGATGTTACAAATGAAGAGGCAGTAAATGCACTCGTAGCTACAATTGAGAAGGAAGTTGGAGTAATCGACATCCTTGTAAACAACGCAGGTATTATTAAGAGAATCCCTATGTGCGATATGACAGCAGCAGAATTCAGACAGGTTATCGATGTAGACTTAAATGCACCTTTCATCGTATCCAAGGCTGTTATTCCTTCTATGATCAAGAAGGGTCACGGCAAGATCATCAACATCTGCTCTATGATGTCTGAACTTGGTCGTGAGACTGTATCTGCATACGCAGCAGCTAAGGGTGGTTTGAAGATGCTGACAAGAAATATCTGTTCTGAATATGGTGAATACAATATTCAGTGTAACGGTATTGGACCTGGTTACATCGAGACTCCTCAGACTGCTCCTCTTCGTGAGAGACAGCCGGATGGCAGCAGACATCCTTTCGATTCCTTCATCATTTCCAAGACACCTGCCGGCAGATGGTTACAGGCAGACGAACTTGGCGGACCAGCAGTATTCCTTGCTTCTGATGCATCCAATGCTGTAAACGGACATATCCTGTATGTTGATGGTGGTATCTTAGCTTACATCGGCAAGCAGCCACAGTAAGAATAATTCTTACTTTATATAAAACTGATGCTGGCGAAACGCTTAGTTATGATATGGAATTGAGCAGCATTAACAAATGCATAAGCAGGCACTTAAAAAACGTTGGCACTTAGGCGCTGTATTTTAGCGCCTTATGTGTCCATTACGTTTTTTACGTAACGAGAGTGTGCCTGAGTTGCATTGTTAATTTGCACAATTCTTCGTAAATGTAAATTGCGTTTCGCAATCATTTATTTAAAATTTAGGAGATAAAGAAATGAACGAAGTATTAGAGAAAATCAGTAAAATTGGTATTGTACCAGTTGTTGTATTAGATGATGCAAAAGACGCTGAGCCTTTAGCAGAAGCTTTAATCAAGGGTGGTCTTCCTTGCGCAGAAGTTACATTCAGAACAGCTGCAGCAGAAGAATCTATCAGAATTATGGCACAGAAGTTCCCTGAAATGTTAGTTGGTGCAGGTACTGTATTAACAACAGAGCAGGTTGACCGTGCAGTAAACGCAGGCGCTAAGTTCATCGTTAGCCCTGGTTTAAATCCTAAGATCGTTAAGTATTGTATCGAGAAGGGTGTTCCTGTAACTCCTGGTACATCTAATCCTTCTGATGTAGAAGCAGCTATCGAATTAGGTCTTGACGTTGTTAAGTTCTTTCCAGCTGAAGCAGCAGGTGGACTGAATATGATCAAGTCTATGGCAGCTCCTTATACACAGATGAAGTTCATGCCTACAGGTGGAATCAATGCAAAGAATATCTGTGATTATCTTGCATTCGATAAGATCATCGCTTGTGGTGGTTCCTGGATGGTTAAGAAAGACCTCGTAGCAGCTGGCAAGTTTGATGAGATTCAGGCTCTGACAGAAGAAGCTGTTAGAACAATGCTTGGTTTCGAATTAAGACATATCGGCGTTAACTGTGAAGATGAAGCAGCAGCAGATTCTGTAGCTTCCAAGTTCGACAATCTGTTTGGTTTCTCCAAGAAGGTTGGCAACAGCTCTATCTTTGCAGGAATTGAAGTAGAAGCTATGAAGAAGATCGGTCGTGGAACAAACGGTCACATCGCAATCGGAACAAACAGCGTAGCTCGTGCTAAGAATTACTTAGAGTCTGTTAAGGGTGCTAAGTTCATCGAAGATTCTGCTGTTGTTAAGAATGGCAAGCTGACAGCTATTTATCTGGAAGACGAAATTGGTGGTTTCGCAATTCATCTTGTACAGAAATAAGTCTGGAATATTGTGGACATCATAGGTTCATAGAGATACGAAAGAGGCATCATACCGTCTGGGTGATGCCTTTTTCTGCGAGTAACATGAGATAGAGAGGTAGATTACGAAATGATAGATAATAATTGTGCATATTGTATGGAAGGTGAGTTAGTAGACAAGTTCGGTATCAAGATTTGCGAACTTCCTGCTTCAAAGGTATATTTATTTAAGGAACAGAGCCATAAGGGAAGATGTATTGTTGCAAGCAAGCATCATGTAAGTGAAATGATTGAATTATCAGAAGAAGACAGAAATGCATTTATTGCTGATGTGAATCATGTAGCTAAGGCTATGCATGCAGCTTTTCATCCTGATAAGGTAAATTATGGAGCATATGGTGATACTGGTCATCATTTACATTTCCATCTGGTTCCCAAGTATAAGGATGAGTTTGAGTGGGGTGGAACCTTTGCCATGGATCCTAAACAGAAGACTCTTACCAATGCAGAATATGATATTTTGATTGCAGAATTGAAGAAATATTTATAAACAAATGTTGCATACTTTTGCATTCACTGAAAATACTCTGCAATAATGCGTTTTCCATCCAGTATTGATTTTTTCAGAAAAACAATTCCTATATATTTACTGCGTTTTTTGGACTTGCATAAATATGTAAATTTGCACAATGTTTTACGAAAAATGTTCTATAAAATGCGATAAGATTAGAAAAAAAACTAAGGACTTGCTTATGGCATTAAAATGAGCCATAATAACAAAGTAATGTATGAACAGGTATACATAAAACATTTCTAAAAGTGTAAAAAAAGTAAGGGAACAGAAAAGGAGTCAAATATGGGTGTTAAAGTGTTACTGGATTCAGTAGATAAGGTAAAGGATTTTATTGATATTACAAGAAGTGTTTCTTATGATATTGATCTGATCAGTGGAAGAGATACTTATCTGGATGCAAAATCATTACTTGGAGTTTTGAGCTGTGATTGCACGAAGCCATTGACATTGGATATTCATGCAGAAATGGAAGAACGAAGAGAATTGATGGAGCGCCTTGAAGAGTATGTAGTGGCTTAGGTGTATACATACGGAAGCGGCGTACTGATAAATAAGAGGATACATAGCGGAACGCGAAGCAGCAGAAACTGATTTGCGTTCCGTTTTTTACACGACAAATTTGATGCTGCGCAGAAATGAGGATTAATATGAAAACAAAAGAGCAGTTAATGACCAGGACAGTAGTGGTATGGCTTGGCGCACTATTGTGCTGTGCATTGTGGGGAAGTGCTTTTCCCTGTATTAAAATAGGATATCAATTGTTTGAAATACCGTCTGGAGCTACTGCAACACAGATTCTGTTTGCAGGCTGTAGATTCACATTGGCAGGAATTCTGGCTATTATCATAGGAAGTGTATTGAACCACAGGATTCTGGTGCCGAAGAAAAATTCATGGGGAAAAATCGCAAAGTTGTGCATGCTTCAGACTGTAGCACAATATTTGTTTTTCTATATAGGACTTGCAAACACGTCAGGGGTAAAGGCGTCTATCATAGAAGGTGTCAATGTATTTATCTCGATTCTGGTGGCAAGTCTCATCTTCCATCAGGAGAGATTGACAACAAGAAAGATGGCAGGCTGTCTGATTGGTTTTGCAGGAGTTGTACTGGTCAATATAACAGGTGGAATTGATATGGCATTTACATTTACGGGTGATGGATTTATTGTGTTGTCTACGATTGCCTATGCCTTTTCCTCTGTCATGATCAAAAGATATTCACAGGAAGAAAATCCGGTTACGCTGAGTGGATATCAGTTCGTAGTGGGTGGTCTGATCATGGTAATATGCGGTCTTCTTATGGGAGGCAGACTGGAGGTAATTACGCCGGCAGGAATTGCCATGCTGTTATATCTTGCGGTAATCTCTGCGGTGGCATATTCTTTATGGGGTATATTGTTAAAGTACAATCCCGTATCAAGAGTTACTGTGTTCGGGTTCATGAATCCTGTGTTTGGAGTGATTCTGTCAGCTATATTTCTGAAAGAATCAGACAATGTGGGAATCATCTGTGTTGTGGCATTGGCACTTGTATGTGCGGGAATCTATATTGTGAATAAGAAGCAGAATACAGAAGAAGCATAAGACGGTTAGTTTTCATGAACTTTTAATACTTAGAACTATTGGTTTTTTAAGCCAATTGTGATACCATAATATTTTGGAAGATTATTTTTATAGTTTTAGTCAAATAATTGATAGGAGGTTTTTTATCATGACGAAAATAGATATTTTTTCCGGTTTCTTAGGAGCTGGTAAAACAACTTTGATCAAGAAATTACTGAAAGAGGCAATGGATGCTTCTAAAGTAGTGCTGATTGAAAATGAATTTGGTGAAATTGGTAT
Organism: Agathobacter sp.; assembly: GCA_963596435.1. Lineage (GTDB taxonomy): Bacteria > Bacillota > Clostridia > Lachnospirales > Lachnospiraceae > COE1. The sequence goes on along the minus strand of CAVBMG010000005.1, from coordinate 55,005 downwards.
TGATGGCGGCTTTTTAAAGGAAGCCGGTGTAGAAATTAAGGAAATGAATTCTGGATGTATCTGCTGTTCTTTAGTAGGTGATTTCGGAACTTCTCTGGCAGAAGTACTGGATAAGTATCATCCTGAGAGAATCCTGATCGAGCCATCAGGTGTAGGTAAGCTCTCAGATGTTATGAAGGCTGTACAGAATGTAAAATCTGACGTAGATGTACAGCTTAACAGCGCAGTTGTAGTTGTTGATGCAAATAAGTGCAAGATGTATGCAAAGAATTTTGGTGAGTTCTTCTTAAATCAGATCGAGCATGCAGGTACGATTATCCTGAGCAGAACTGCAGATATCAGTGAAAGCAAGCTGAATGCAGCACTGGAGATCATCCGTGAGCATAACAGCAAGGCAACTGTTATCACAACTCCATGGGATGAACTGGATGGTAAGAAGATTCTGGAGACAATTGAGAATGCCAAGGATCTGGAAGCTGAACTGATGGAAGAGGTTGCCAAGCTTCATGATGAACATGAGCATCATCATCATGACCATGGTGAGGACTGCACATGTGGCTGCCATGATCACGACCATGACGAGGATGAGGACGAGCATGAGCATCATCATCACCACGACCATGAGGAGGACGAGCATGAACATCATCACCATGACCATGAGGAGCATCATCACGATCATGACGAGGAACATGAACACCATCATGATCACGAGCATCATCATGACCATGACGAGCATGATGAGAACTGCACATGTGGCTGCCATGACCACGATCACGACCATGAGCATCATCACCATCATCATGCAGATGAGATCTTCACAAGCTGGGGTATGGAGACACCAACAGCCTATACAAAGGATGAGATCGAGACAATCCTTAAAAAGCTGGATGATGCAGATACTTACGGCGTAATCCTTCGTGCAAAAGGCATGCTTCCTTCTAATGATGGAACATGGATCAATTTTGACTATGTACCGGAAGAGAGCAATGTCAGAACAGGAGCACCTGAAGTAACAGGCAAGATCTGTGTGATTGGTTCCAAGCTGAACGAGGACAATCTGAAAGCATTGTTTACAAAATAAGAAATAGGATAGAGGAAAAATATGAAGCCCGTTTATATTATCAATGGATTTTTGGAAAGTGGCAAAACAGAATTTATCACTTATACACTTTCACAGCCATATTTTCAGATCAGAGGAAAGACATTGTTAATCGTCTGCGAGGAAGGTGAAGTAGAATACGAAGAGGTTCTGCTTCGCAAAAGCAGAACGGTTATGGAAGTCATTGATGAAGAAGAGAACTTCACACCGGAGAATCTGATCGAGCTGGAGAAGAAATATAAGCCAGAACGTATTGTAATTGAATATAATGGTATGTGGAACTGCAAGAATATGAAGCTGCCATGGCACTGGACAGTAGAGCAGCAGATCACGACGATCAATGGCGCTACATTCCAGAATTACTATACAAATATGAAGTCTCTGCTGGCTGAACAGATCAGGAAATCAGAGCTGATCATCTTTAACCGTTGTGATGGATTAAATGAACAGTTAGGCAATTTCAAACGTAATATCAAGGCTGTAAATCCTACAGCAGATGTTGTTTTTGAAGACAAAGATGGAGAAATCAATCAGATTCTGGAGGAAGATCTGCCATTTGATCTGAAACAGCCGGTGATTGATCTGGATACGTATGCTTATGGTATCTGGTATCTGGATGCAATGGACAATCTGAGCCGATATATTGGTAAGACAATCAAGTTCAAGGCTATGGTGTTAAGACCAAAGGATGGAAGTACAGATTATTTCGTACCGGGTAGAATGGCGATGACATGTTGTGCAGAGGATATGGCTTTTCTGGGCTATGCCTGCAAATATGATAAGAGTACAGAATTGACGAATAAAGAGTGGGTAGAAGTAACCGCTACCGTTCATCAGGAGTTCTGGAAGGACTATAATGGTGAAGGACCTGTTCTTCATGCAGTCAGTGTTGTACCGACCAAGAAGCCAAAGGATGAAGTAGTAAGCTTCAACTAACTATATTTATGTGAAAAATAAAAATGCAGATACCTGGAATTGCTCTCTGGTATCTGCATTTTTTATTCTATAACAATTCTATAAATCAGCACTGCTGTATTTCTCTTCGCAGTATTTGCAACGGTATACTTCCTTTTCTTCATCAGTAAGAACGAAGATATGAGGAAGCTCCTGTTCAATAGAGGTGATACAACGTGGATTCTTGCATTTCAGCACATTCTTGATTTCACGGGGCAGAGTGAGCTGACGTTTCTGCACGATTTCTGAATTTTTGATGACATTGACGGTGATATTGTGGTCAATAAATCCCAAAATGTCAAGATTAAGAGTGTTGATGTCACATTCTACCTTGAGAATATCCTTTTTACCCATCTTGCCACTCTTGGCATTCTTGATGATAGCAACTGTACAATCCAGCTTGTCCAGTCCTAAATGCTTATAGATACTCAGGCTTTTACCTGCCTTGATGTGATCCAGAACGAAACCTTCTTCAATTTTACCTACATTTAACATGATGTGACCTCCTACTCTTCTACATGAATCTCTAATAAAGTCAACAGCAGTGCCATTCTGACATATACGCCGTATTGTACCTGACGGAAGTATGCTGCTCTTGGATCATCATCTACTTCAACAGAAATCTCATTGACACGTGGAAGGGGATGGAGCACGATCATGTCCTGCTTTGCCATTTCCATTTTCTCTTTGTTGAGAACGTAGAAGTCTTTCAGACGAACGTAATCTTCTTCGTTGAAGAAACGCTCTTTCTGAACACGGGTCATATAGAGAATATCAAGTTCAGGCATAACATCTTCAAGTCTGGTCACTTCTTCATAAGGAATGCCTTTTTCATGAAGCATTTCTGTGACATACTCGGGAACCTTCAATTCATCTGGAGAGATGAAGATGAAACGGACGTCATCATAACGAACCAGTGCATTGATCAGGGAATGCACGGTACGACCAAACTTCAGATCACCGCACAGACCGATTGTGAAATGATTCAGTCTGCCTTTTAAGGATTTGATCGTCATCAGGTCGGTCAGAGTCTGGGTAGGATGCTGATGTCCACCATCACCGGCATTGATGACCGGTATTCCAGAATGGGAGGCTGCTACCATAGGAGCACCTTCTTTGGGATGACGCATAGCGCAGATATCTGCAAAACAGGAGATAACACGAATGGTATCGGATACGCTTTCACCTTTGGATGCGGAAGAACAGTTGGCATCTGAGAAACCGAGGACACTGCCGCCCAGGTTAAGCATGGCAGCTTCAAAGCTCAGTCTGGTACGTGTGCTTGGCTCATAAAAGCATGTAGCAAGCTTTTTACCGGCGCAGGCATGCGCATATTTAGCGGGATTGTGTTCGATGTCACTGGCAAGTGTGAATAACTTGTCAAGCTCCTCCACAGAGAAATCAAGCGGACTCATTAAATGTCTCATAGAAAACCTCCTTAGAATCGTTACGAATTTTTGGCAAAAGAAAAGAAGAGATATCTTCTCTTCTTGAAAAATTACCAATATAAAAAGTGAAATGTCTGAAAATGAAAAAAGGAAATAATGTGGCTATCGGATGAAATACGTCGATATACTTATCCTCGCTCATTGATACAGCCATGGTCTTACTCCTTCTTAATCGTTTATATAAATTCACTCACTTGTGCTATCATAGCATATCTTGAGTGTGCTTGCAATGGAAAAATTATATTTTATGAATAGGACATTTCTAAATTTTATGTTATACTATACGTAAGAAAAAACAGAGACCATAGGTCATGCAGAGTAGGAGGATAAAGATGGAATTTAGAGAGCGAAAGAGATGGGTATTTTTTGGACTGCCGTTTACTTTTACAATATACACGGTAAAAGAAGAGGTCATTACTGTAGATACGGGATTCCTGAGCAAGGAAGAGAATGACTGCTATATGTACAAGGTACAGGATGTGACATTGAAGACTTCTCTGTGGGAGAGAATATTTGGCTTGGGTACAATTGTCTGTTATACAGGTGATACGACCAGTCCACAGCTTGTTATGGCGCATATTAAGAATGCAAGAGCTATCAAGGACTTCATTCTGGAGCAGTCAGAGGTAGCAAGAAGAAAGCGCAGAACAATGAACACACTGGATATCGGTGTTGATGGTTCAGATTTTGATATTGATAACTAAATGCATAGTGCAATTTGGAGAGGGGAATGCCCTCTCCTTTTTTAAACCCTGAGAAGTGGAGCAGGGAGTGCGGTATAATTCAGCCCTTAGATTGGTTGGATGGTTTCTCGGTAAGCAGTTTCTCGAAGAAAAGTCCGGTGGCAAACCAGTAGGGGAAGAAGTCCAGGCGTATGATACCCTGAATATTCCAATGATGTCTGGCGTAATCCCAGGGACACAGGCGATGCTTCTGTAAAAGACGTCCACTTAAAAATTCGCCGGCAAAGATCATAAGGGCATAGATACATCCACGAACTGGAAAGGTCAATTTCTGCATTCGTAGAAAGAAAGGTCGTAATAATGCCATGGAGCCGTAAATGGGAAACATCCAGATGGAAGTAGTGCCTTTTAGGGTCATTTCACGCCTGCGTAGTGCCATGGAGGCGGTAAAGAGAATCTCCAGACACCATCCTGCAATACCGCATTTTATGAAGTTGTTAAGAAAAGAATTTGATTTATGATTCATAAAAACAGTATGACCGGTTTTGCATGAAATATACATACAAGACCGGTCGTGTTATTTTTATTTATTCTGTTGGGCAGCAGCCTGTAGTGCTGCATCGAAAGTGGAAATGTCAATTGCTCCGTCCAGAGGGATTCTGTACACAGGAACACTGCTTCCAAATTTCAGAAAATAGACATATTGGGAAGTGGTCTGGATAGTATTGTATGCACCATCAGCAATTACTTCCATATAAGAACCATCCTTGGAAATACGCTTGAACTGTGGATTATCGCCTGATGTCTGATAGTAGATATATTGTGGTGAGACATTGAGCATATCAGTCCTTGTATCATCCAGAGTTGTCTTTTCCCCAGTGGTCAGATCCATACGGATCAAAGCGTAATTGTTATGAATGTCTATACCATAAAGCGTGTTGCCTTCTACAATAGGCATATAAATATCTTCAGAAGATACCTGAAATACCCGATTGTTTAAGGTATTGACACCCATAAGATGCAGGTCTGTCTTGGTATTCTGATAGTAAAGAGTGTTATTGTCAACACAGGCGGGGAGAATAGGGTTCGTCAGAATAGTCTGGGAACTTTTACCATCTGTGCTTTTTGCCATCAAAAAGGTGCCATCCTCAGCAGAAACATTATAGTATAAGGAGTTGCCACTTAATACTACGTTGCTTCCATATATTTTATCCAGGCAGGTGTTTTTGGCAGGATTTTTCTTGGATACACGATAGATACCTGTTGCATTGAACATGTAGCCGAAGCCTTCACCGGAACCAACACTTTGCTGATAATAATACAGGTAATCGCCGCCTGAATTAATACTGCTTACCTGAGTAGATATAAGCTTCTTCATGTCTGATTCATCAGGACGCATGCGGTAAAGAGCACCGTTGTCGTAGGCGTTGGCGAAATAGACATAGTTATCATCTTCGCAGAAGGTTCCCCCATTATATAAGTTGCCGGCGGTGTTGCCCACAACGTAATCCGGATTTAATTTGATTTTATGACTGAATGAGATTGCAACAGCAGTACCGATGCATAATGCTGCAATACCTAGAATGGACAAAATAGTAATAACTTTTCTCTTCATGATAGTTGCCCCCTTAATTACCTATTATTATACAGAATATTCTGACAAATTTAAAGAGGATTACAGTATTTTATCCATTACTTGAACGTAGTGAACAGTGATGTTATACTCTATGTATATTATGTGCTCTCAGAATGCTTCATTCAAGAGTACATTAATCAGGAGGAGATAACAGATGGATTTACTGGAATTGAGGAATGAGCTTGATGGAATTGACAAGCAGATCGTTGAGCTGTATGAGAAAAGAATGGATGTCTGCGGACAGGTCGCAGAATATAAGATAGAGACTGGTAAACGTGTTTTTGATAAAGAGCGTGAGAAGCAGAAGCTGGAAGCAGTCAGTGCATTGACACATAATGAGTTCAATGCCTATGGTGTGACGGAGCTTTTTGAACAGATCATGGCAATGAGCCGTAAGCTTCAGTATAGACTGCTGGCAGAGCATGACAGTGTAGGCAAGCTTTCCTTTTCCAAGGTAGATCATTTTGATACATCCAAGTGCAGAGTGGTATTTCAGGGAGCAGAGGGAGCCTATTCCCAGGCTGCCATGATTCAGTATTTCGGAGAAGGTGTAAATTGCTTTCATGTAGATACCTTCAGGGATGCCATGCTGGCAATTGATGAGGGCAGCGCTGATTTTGCAGTATTGCCGATAGAGAATTCATCAGCAGGAATTGTCAGTGAGATATATGACCTTCTGGTGGAATTTGAGAATTATATCGTAGGTGAGCAGATTATTCCTATTAATCATTGTCTGCTTGGCTGTGCGGGAACGAAGATCAGCGATATTAAGACAGTCTATTCCCATGCACAGTCACTGATGCAGAGTGCCCATTATCTACAGGAGAAGGGATGGCAGCAGATCAGTATGAAGAACAATGCATTTGCTGCACAGAAGGTCGCAGAGGATAAGAACCCGACAGAAGCTGCCATTGCCAGCGAATATGCAGCTAAGGTATATGGTCTGGAGATTCTGGAGAAGGGTGTAAATGATTTGAAAGAGAATTCCACCCGTTTTATTATCATTACCAATCAGAAAGTATTTTCCAAAGATGCATCTAAGATCAGTCTGTGTTTTGAAGTGAATCATGAGAGTGGTGCTCTTTATCATGCCCTGTCACATCTGATCTATAATGGACTGAATATGACCAAGATCGAATCCCGTCCATTGGAAGGAAGAAACTGGGAATACAGATTCTTTGTGGATTTTGAGGGTAATATGGAAGACAGCGCTGTAAAAAATGCACTGAGAGGTCTGAGGGAAGAGACCAGAAATATGAAGATACTGGGAAATTATTAGAAAAGAGGCATAATTACAATGAGAATAAAGGAACTGATCGTATATCGTAATCTGAAACAGGATAAGCTGCTGTCAGATATGGCATGGCTTATGGAGCATTTTGATGACGATTATTATAATCTGGAGGACAGAGAGGACTTGTTCTTTGAATGTATCCATACGATGCTGGACAAGGCTGCACATCATGGATTTTATGGGAATCTGTGGCACTGCTATATTGCCAATCTGCTGGTAAATGATGAGAATGCGTACAGTCTTGGCAGCGAGATCAGGGGAGAGCAGCAGGGCACATTAAATGAAGTGGCATTACATGATTTTGCAATTATCAAGGAACTGATCGATTATGATTTCACACAGATGGGAGATAAATTTGGACAGGATACCCTTGCATATATCAGACATTTTGAAGGCAATCATGAGAAGAGCCATGTGTACAATTCCAGAATCAGAGACCGTATCTGTGAAGTAGCAGGAGAAATCGGTCATGCAGACAGTGCAGAGGCTATCAAACAGATCATTACAGAATTCTATGCCAGATATGGTGTAGGTAAGTTTGGTCTGAATAAATCCTTCCGTATATCTCATCCTGAAGGAGAGAAAATGGAGATCAAGGCAATCAAGAATATCGACCATGTGAAATTGGAGGATCTGGTTGGCTATGAGATTCCAAAGCAGAAGCTCATTGATAATACAGAGGCATTCGTACAGGGAAGACCTGCAAATAACTGCCTGTTGTTTGGTGATGCAGGTACTGGTAAATCCTCCTGTATCAAGGGTATTATCAACCGCTATTACGATCAGGGACTGCGTATGATCGAGGTGTACAAGCATCAGTTCAAGGATCTCAATGATGTGATCGCGCAGATCAAGAACAGAAACTATAAATTTATCATTTATATGGATGATCTGAGTTTTGAAGAATTTGAAATTGAATATAAATATCTGAAAGCTATTATTGAGGGTGGACTGGAAGTAAAGCCGGACAATGTACTGATCTATGCAACCTCCAACAGAAGACATCTGGTAAGGGAGAAATTTTCTGATAAGGAAGAACGTAGAGATGATCTGCATGCTTCAGATACAGTACAGGAGAAGCTTTCACTGGTAGCACGTTTTGGTGTATCTATCTTCTTCTGCGCACCAAACAAGAAGGAATTCCAGGAGATCGTGAAAGCACTGGCTGCCAGAAATAATATAGAGATGTCAGAGGACGAACTTTTGTTAGAAGCAAATAAGTGGGAATTATCCCATGGAGGACTTTCTGGAAGAACAGCGCAGCAGTTTATTGATTATCTGGCTGGCAAGCAGTAATAACAGAATCATAAAAGGGGTGATTATATGGCATATAAGACCTTTGCCGCAATTGATGTAGGTTCCTATGAACTGACCATGAAGATATTTGAGATATCTTCAAAGAATGGAATAAAAGAAATCGACTGCATCCGTCACAGGATTGAGCTTGGAACGGACTCTTATCTGACGGGTAAGATCAGCAGTGAACGTATGGATGAGCTGTGCAGATTATTGCGTGAGTTTATACAGATCATGAACAGTTATAAAGTAGATGCATACCGTGCCTATGGAACGAGTGCCATCAGAGAAACGAAGAATACGTTGATCCTGCTGGATCAGATTCGTACCAGAACGGGTATTGAGCTGGAAGTACTGAGCAATTCGGAGCAACGATTCCTTGATTATAAATCGGTGGCATCCAAAGGTCGGGATTTCCAGAATATCATTGAGAAGGGAACCGCTTTTATTGATATAGGTGGAGGCAGCATACAGCTTTCCTTGTTTGATAAAGACTCACTGGTTACGACACAGAATATTCGTCCCGGCGTTCTGCGTATGAGAGAAGAATTGAGCAAGGTGTCCTATAAGACCTATCAGCTTGAAGAAATCGTAGAGGAAATGGTAATTGACCGTCTCCAGAGCTTTAAGCAGATGTTCGTTGGTGACAGAACCATTGAAAATATCATTCTGGTAGATGATTATGTGTCATTGATCCTGCAGAAGGGAATCCTTAAATCCGGCAAGGAAGGTCATGTGGATGCACAGACTTTCCAGGAATTTGTAAGCAGATTAAAACAGAGAAATTCCCAGGAAATAGCAGCAGCTTTGGGAATTCCAGCTGAGAATACATCACTTTTGTACTTATCAGCTATCATGATCAAGCATATGATGAAAGTACTGGGAGCTAAGACACTGTGGGCGCCTGGTGTCAGTCTGTGTGATGGTATTGCATATGAATATGCGGAGAAGAATAAAGTATTATCTGTATCACATAATTTTGAACAGGATATTCTGGCATGTGCAAGGGATATTAATAAGAGGTATCACAGTGGAGAACGCAGCACCAGAGAAAGAGAAGAAATCGCACTGACCTTGTATGACCATCTCAAGAAAGTGCATGGTCTGAATAAAAGAGACAGATTGTTGTTGCAGATTGCTGCAATTCTGAATGAATGCGGCAGATATATCAGCCTGACCAATGTGGGTGAGAGTTCCTATAATATTGTGATGGCGACAGAGATGATCGGATTGTCTCACCTGGAAAGAGAGATTGTAGCTAATATCGTAAAGTATTCAACAGAACCTTTTGAGTATTACGAAACAGTAGGACGGGTAACGACACTGGATAAGGAGTCTTTTCTTAAAATAGCCAAGCTGACAGCAATCATACGTCTGGCGGATGGACTGGATATCAGTCATCGTGAGAAATGTGATAATGTAAAGACGACATTAAAAGACGATTCTATTATTATCACAGTCGAATCTAATGCTGATATGACGCTGGAATTAAGCATGTTTGCAAGAAATGCAGAGCTGTTTGAAGAAGTATATAATATCAAGCCCATTGTAAAACAGAAAAAGAGCAATATATAAGGGGGATGAGTAGCATATGAAGATTGACTATAGCAGACCGGAATATTACTACAACAGGGAATTGAGCTGGGTAGCATTTGACCATAGAGTATTGGGAGAGGCAAGAGATAAGTCGCTGCCGTTATTTGAGAGACTGAAGTTTTTAAGTATTACGGCATCTAATCTGGATGAATTCTTTATGGTGCGTGTGGCATCTCTTAAAGATATGGTAAATGCCGGATATAAGAAGAAGGACATTGCAGGAATGACTGCACAGGAACAGCTGGAGGCAGTGAATAAGGCTACTCATGAGTTGGTCAATATGCAGTACTCTACATATAACCGTTCGCTGATTCCTTTGCTTGGACAGAATGGATTACAGGTAATCGAGAAGCATGAGGAACTGGAGGAAGAGGACAAGAAATTCGTAGACCGTTATTTTCAGGATAATGTATATCCCGTATTGACACCGATGGCAGTGGACTCTTCCAGACCTTTTCCATTGATTCGTAATAAATCCCTGAATCTTGGTGCACTGGTGTCACGTAAAGAGAATAACAGTGTATTAAAGAAGCATTTGTTCAAGCGTTCTGCTGCTGCAAAAGAACTGGAATTTGCGACAGTACAGGTACCGAGCGTACTTCCAAGAATCGTCAGTCTGCCAGATGGCAAAGATGGCTGCAAGCGTGTGATTCTGCTGGAACAGATCATTGAACGCAATATGGATAAGCTTTTCCTGAATTATGATATCGAATGTGTATATCCGTTCAGAATTATGAGAAATGCTGACTTTTCCCTGGAAGAAGAGGAAGCAGCAGATCTGCTCAAGGAAATTGAGAAGCAGTTAAAGCAGAGACAATGGGGACAGGTCATCCGTCTGGAAGTAGAGGATGGAATCAACGAAAGACTGTTGTCATTTATCCAGAAGGAGCTTTGCGTAGAAGAACAGGATATCTATGAAATTCCAGGTCCGCTTGATCTGACTTTCCTGATGAAAATGTATGGTATGAGTGGATTTGACCATTTAAAGACACCACCTTATGTTCCACAGCCGGTAGATGGACTGACACCTGACTGTAACCTTTTTGATGAGATCAGACAAAGGGATATTCTGCTGCATCATCCTTATGAGACATTTGCACCGGTCGTAGACTTCATTAAGCAGGCTTCCAGAGATCCGGAAGTACTGGCAATCAAGCAGACGCTGTATCGTGTCAGTGGCAATTCTCCTATTATTGCAGCACTTTCACAGGCAGCAGAGAACGGTAAACAGGTCACTGTACTGGTCGAGTTAAAGGCCAGATTTGATGAAGAGAATAATATTGTATGGGCGAAGAAGCTGGAAAAGGCAGGCTGTCATGTAATATATGGTCTGGTTGGTCTAAAGACCCACTGTAAGATCACACTGGTTGTCAGAAGAGAAGAAGAGGGCATCCGCAGATATGTCCATCTGGGAACTGGTAATTATAATGATTCTACAGCCAAATTGTATACAGACTGTGGTATTCTTACCTGTAACGAAGCAATAGGAGAGGATGCAACCGCAGTATTCAACATGCTGTCCGGTTATTCAGAACCGCTTAGCTGGAATCACCTTGCTTTGGCACCGCTGTGGTTAAAGGATAAGTTCTTATATCTGATCAACAGGGAAAAAGACAATGCAAAGCAGAACAGACCGGCACATATCATTGCAAAGATGAACTCGCTATGTGATCCGGATGTCATCAGAGCATTGTATGAAGCAGCGGCAGCAGGTGTAAAGATTGATCTGATCGTTCGTGGTATCTGCTGTCTGAGAACAGGAGTAGAAGGAACGAATGATAATATATCCGTGCGTTCCATTGTTGGTAATTTCCTGGAACACGCCAGAATCTTCTATTTTGAAAATGGCGGTAATCCCGAATTGTACATGGGAAGTGCTGACTGGATGCCAAGAAATCTGGAGCGTCGTGTAGAGATTCTCTTCCCTGTGCTGAACCCTGAATTGAAAGAAAAGGTATGGCATATCCTGGATGTGCAGATGAGAGATACGGTGAAAGCGCAGCTGTTAAAGCCCGATGGAACCTATGAAAAGGTAGACAAGCGCGGTAAGGTATTGTGCAATGCACAGGAAGAATTCTGTAAAGAATATATGGCTGCTGCACATAATCACAAGAATGAACAGCAGGCAAGAGTATTCAAGCCGGAGACTCATATTGAGGCAGAGTAAAGAAAGAGATAACAGAGACTGGAAAGGTACGGCATATTATGGTAAAATTTGTATTAGCATCCGGGTCGCCCAGAAGAAAAGAACTATTAGAGCAGATAGGTCTTTCATTTGAAATTGCTTCTGCGCATGGAGAGGAAATCATTACAAAACAGCAGCCGGCAGATATTGTAGAAGAACTGTCCCTGCAAAAGGCAGGAGAAGTGGCAGAACGCTATGAGAAAGAACATGGCAGGCAGAAAAGTACAGTAATCATAGGAGCAGATACGATTGTAGCTTATGATGGCGCAATTATGGGAAAACCAAAGGATAAGGCGGATGCGGTGAGGATGCTGTCAAGTCTGCAGGGCAAGGTGCATCAGGTATACACAGGTGTTACTTTGATCATTCTGGAAGAGCAGGGCAGACAGATTATCAGCTTCCATGAAAAGACAGATGTGGAAATGTATCCAATGACGGCGAAACAGATACAGACCTATGTAGATACAGGCGAACCTATGGACAAGGCAGGGGCATATGCAATACAGGGCAGATGTGCTGCCTATATCAAGGGAATCTGTGGTGAATATAACAATGTAGTAGGCTTACCGGTTGGCAGACTCGTTTGGGAGTTGGATAAGGCCGGAATCAAATACTAAAGCAGTACTGGAAATTATGGTACAGAAAGGTATGGTAAGAATATGCACGAGTATGATGATGCAGTATTAGAATGTTTTTTGGAGAATCAGTTACAGCTTTTTCCTGAGAATGTAGCAGAAACACCGGAGGAAGCAGAGGACTTCCTGGAAGAATGCATGGCGGTTGTGGTAGATTCTCTGGATGAAGTATGGGATTACTTTGATGAAGAGGGTGTGGATCTGGAAGGACAGAGCAAGGAAGATATTCTGGATGCACCTGAGGTATTTGACGTGGGAGACGGCAGATATCTGATCGTAGAAAGCTAAGAATAGGGATAAGGGTAAAGTTAAGTGGAAAGAAAATCAAACATAACAATATGGCAGTTACGCCTTTTTGAAGGGCTGAATAAAGATATCATGGTAATGCAGCGTAATGAAGAAGAGGTCTTCGACGATGCTATTCATGTATTTTTTGAAAAAGAATATTATGACGCCTATGTAAATAAGGCAAAGAGATATGGTGAATATCGTTATGCTTATCATGAAGATAAGCTGGGTGAGGTTATTTATCAGATCTTTGATGAGAATATCACAGGTTTGGTACTTCATATCAATACTTTGGAGAATGGTTCTAAGACAACATTGTGTGATGAAAAGTATTTATCTGCAAAAGACCTCAGAGTAATGAAAGAAATCGTGGATTCCTATCATTACATGTACAGAGTGTCCATCGACAGATGCACCAGGGAAGAAGCAGTAGCACATATGCTTACAAAGTCAGTGTTCATCATCGGTAAATTACCGGATTTTCGCAAGAAACCGGCAGAAGGTGAGAAGCAGACTTTTGAGATCATGACCATGAAGCGCAAGAAGGATAAGAGCCAGCCTAAGGATGATAAGGATTATGATTATGAATCTCTTAAAGTATTCCTGACAGCTGAGAGTGCTATGCGCTACAACCCGGATAAAAAGCCAATTAATAAATATAAATTGTCCTTGCTGGCGCAGTTTGTAAAGGGACATTTTCAGGTAATCGTAGAGCCGCATCGTAATTACTGGCTGGAATTTGATCCTGCAACGCTGGATATCAGTGCATATTTCACACCACCGGTATGGAATGAGGAGAAGGTCAAAGCCCGTATCTGCGAGTATGCAAATATGGAAGAAGTCTATATTCTGTTAGGAACCAGACACAGTGATTACAGAACCTGTCTTGGTACACCGTTCCTGTTGAAGCTGGCTGAAGAGAATGTTCAGATGTATCTCTTTGAAAAATATGAGGATGCAGTGAATTATTGTCTGGAGAATCCGACACTTCTACCGGTATTTGACGGCACTTATCCAATTGGTGTATTAAAGAAGAATGATAAGATGCATTCTCTGCAGACTGTTCTGGCGGTAGCTGCACAAGTAGGTGTTACCAGTATCAATCTGGATGATGATACATTGCATTCTATCCATTGCAAATTCTCTTTCTTTATGGAGACCGCAGGATTTGAGACAGATATGGAGAAATTCCTGACATCACAGGAATGTAGTGCATTAAAAATAGAGAAAGACGGAACAACGCAATACCGTTTTGAGCCGATTTCTTTTGTAAATACAGAGAATCCCTATGCAGTAAGCAAGGAGAGAAGAGAAGAACTGGCATCACATCTGGATACAGATTATGATGAAGGTATCACTTATATGGCAGAGTGTTCAGTATCTGAAATGATCGTTATGCTTCAGGAAGCAGGACGTCGCTTCGATGCAGCAAGAACAGCCCAGGATGAAGAGAAGAAGAAACAGTACAACAGACTGATGAACAGAATGACTGTGCCGTTGACAGAAGCACTGTGTGAGAAGCCATTTGTCTTCACCTTGAGAGAGCAGGATGGTTCATTCACACTGCGTAACCAGCTGGCTTATCTGATCGTGACCAACCGCTTTGAAGGTGGCAGAACCGGAGAAGGCAGACTGACTCCTGCTGGCATTGACAATGAGAAATTCATGGAGCAGTTTGAAGCAGCAAGCAAGGTGGCAGCTGTAACAGATGGTCCTGATGTTATGTGTCTGGTAGACGTTCATCTGATGGGTGAGATTGCAAAACAGTGGAAGCATTCAGAACCTCTGAGAGAAGAGCTGATGATTTATCTGACCCAGGGATGCAAGCTTTCCTACGTGGAAGCACTCCATTATTATAAGAGACTGAAATCTGACAGCAGCATCTTTGTTGAATTTACTTCTACAGTACGTAATGCAGAGTATCCTCCGATGGGTATGATCACAATTGAAGGATATACAGCAAAGAAAATTGCAGAAGAGAAGAACCTGAGCGTGCTGCAGGCTTATGACGCATTGTTGGCACTGAAGGAACATCCTAAGGCAGGAATTGGCGAAGCTGTAAAAGAAGCAGAAACAATTACTACAGAGGGTGAAGCTCAAACAGCAGTTGAAGAGGAAAAGACAGAAGAGAAGAAGTCATTCTTTGGTAAACTGTTTAAGAAATAAACCTCGAAAAGTGTATAAAGGAGATGAAAGTGGTGGACTTTCATCTCCTTTTGTGCATTTGGTGATAAAACTGTGTTATACCAGATCTTCTCCGATCCATTTTAGAATATTGGAAAAATCAATGGTCAGTTCTCCATGATAGATTCCTACAGGAACAGGCTGATCCAGACCGTAAATAACCGGGCAGGCTTCACTTTCAAAGAAATATACAAGAAGCTTACGCTGAGCATAATCCAGAATCCAGTATTCCCGTACACCGGCGTTCATGTATTTGGATAGTTTTAAGGTATAATCTTTTCTTTTGGTAGAAGGAGAGATAACTTCCACGAGAAAATCAGGTGCACCGTAGATACCGAATTTTTTAATTTTGGAGGGATCACATATGATGCCTACATCCGGTTGAACCATGGTCTTATTATCACAGTCAAGCTGCACATCTACAGGAGCAATGAAGGGTCTGCAGCTTCCCTTGTGTTCCAGAATATAATTAGCAATCTGTCGATGAATCTCACCTCCAATGGACTGATGATGGAAGGTGGGAGCTGACATATCATAAAAATACCCATCAATCAACTCTACACGTTGTTCATCCGGCAATGCATAATAGTCGTCAAGAGTATAGCTGCCATTCCTGTCAGACTGATAGGAAGCTTCTTCACATACAGTAGATTTTTCAGAGAAAAGCTGTTCCAGTGCCTGTAGCGTGTCGTAACGGGGACTTTCCGTTTCTCCTGAGAAAATCTTCTGGATTGTACCAAGAGGCACGCCGGACAGGACAGACATTTGCGCATAGGTATATCCCTTTTCTTTCTTCTTCTCTTTCATTTCATTGATTGTCATATAGAAACCTCCTTCGCAGCGTACATACATTCTATATGGTATATCTTTATTATAACAGGAATACATCCGAAAATCAACCGTAAAATAATATAAATTTAACCGTTATAGATATTTAATCTCCATATTATCCCCGATTCAAAACTGCATAAAAGTATTTAATTCTTCCGGCTATTATTTATTTTATAGACAGTTTTAAGAGAGCGTCCAAAGGCAGGGCTTTCAGTTTACGGAAGTTAATTTATGACTGAGAAAGCTGTCTGCGGAACTGTGTAGGAGTCATGCCCACATAGGAACGGAATATACGGATGAAATAATTGACAGACTGATAACCACTTACTTCTGCAATCGCTGAAACAGTATGGCTGGAGTATTCCAGCTCACGAAGAGCATGGTGGATGCGCAGCTGATTGATGTAGTCCTTGGGTGTCATGCCCTTTTCTTTTTGCAAGACTTTATATACATATGCTTCAGAAATATCAAGGGCAGTGCTAATATCACTGATAGAATAAATCTGCGTATAATTGCTGTCGATATATTCCATAAGCCGTTTGGCAGCATTGGGCGTTGAGATATTATAAGCGGATTCTTCATAGGGCTGCTGCCTGTGGAAACATTCAAAATCATAGAGAAGCTGTGCTAATTTCAGATATCTGGCTTCAGAAGCATAAGAGTGGGATAGTGTCATTTCTAACAGAGTCTGCTGATAGTCTGGGGGTACACAGATAATAGGATGGTCGAAGCACCGCAGAAGCTCATGTATGGTGGATTGCTTAAAATATTGTTTCAGCAGTTCTATGGTGAAGCTGATGCAGATACCTGAAAAATCAGTCTCACCACGGCTGCAGTGTGGAACTTCACTGCCAAAAAGAGTGGCATGACCGGAATGCACCAGATAATGCTCTTCTCCAATGGTCACAATCCTTTCTCCGTATAACAGCAGATATATTTCATAAGAAATATGGCGGTGCATATAAGGCATCTGCCAGCCTTTTTTGATTTCTTCATAAGACATATCAAAATCATGAATGGCATGTGTGCGCCTGATGAGTAGTGGCTTGTCTGGCATGATATCTGACTCCTTCCAAATAGTTACTTACATTATAATAATCAGTATAGAATAATGCAATAGAAAATAAATAAAGTATAGAATAGTGCATTTACATTAATTGAGGGTGAATTATACTGGAATAGTGGCTACAAGCTGACGTGATTTTACACTCCAAACGGATTTGTTAAGACTCAAGGCAAGCTTCCATCATGCGGATGCAGCTATTATGGAGGGCATAGAACGTTTCCAGCAGTCGGATACAGAAGAGCCACAGCTGTTGTATATCTGGGGACACAGCTATGAATTTACAGTAGATGATAACTGGGAGCATATGGAGAATATATTTAAGAAGCTGGCTTTTCGGGATGACATCTATTATGGAACCAATGCAGAAGTGCTGCTGTAAACAGCAATGCGTGTAATATTAATAAAGAAATATATGGGGTGAAGCCATGAAGAATAAAAGGCGTATGATATCATTAAGTGGAGCAGGGCAGAAATGGGAATTTGCATTACAAAAAGGCTTGCAGATACAGGCATTGACACTGACAGACGCAGCACAACTGTCCTATAGGGAAATTAGACTACCACATGACTGGGCAGTGGACTGTCCGTTTGACCGTGATATGGAGAGAGGTACGGATCAAGGCTTCCGCAACAGATGGGGAATCGGTTGGTACAGGACACGAATCAATCTGGTAAAGGATGAACAGTTGGAATATACACTGTGCTTTGATGGCGTATATGAAATGAGTACAGTCTGGGTAAATGGGCAGGAAGCAGGCGGCAGGCGCTACGGCTATAGTCCTTTTCAGTTAAATGTCACACAAATGCTGATATCCGGAGAAAATGAAATTCTTGTAAGAGTGGATAGTACACATACTCCTGCTGACAGATGGTACAGTGGCGCAGGAATCTATCGAAAGGTATATCTTCTGGAGACAGCAAGAGAACATCTGGTTCAGGAAGATATTCAGGTCACGACAGAGCTGATATCAGAAAGTCAGGTGCAGCTTGTAGTGAATGCGGGCATAGATAAAGAGATATTTGTAGAGCTTGTGGATGATGCAGACAAAGAAGTGCTTGCCAGTGTGTCAGGACAGGGAGAACGTGTTCTTTTGACGATTCCAAGAGAAAAGTGCCATTTATGGAGTGCAGAGGAGCCCTATCTGTACACAATCAACGTCGCACTGGTCAAGAAAGAAGATGCTGCCAGCTTTCATTATGGCATACGAAGTATACAGACAGATTTGCACAGAGGTCTGCTTGTTAATAGTAAGGAAGTAAAATTAAAAGGTGTGTGTCTTCATCAGGAGGCGGGGCCTTTCGGAACAGCAGTACCAAAGGATATTTACAGAATGCGGTTAAAGAAGCTTAAAGAAATCGGCTGCAATGCGCTGCGGCTTGCCCACCATCTGTTTTCTCCGGAGATGCTGGATTTGTGTGACGAGATGGGCTTTTATGTATATGAAGAGGCTTTTGATAAATGGACAGGCGGAGCCTACGGAAGACATTATGCTACGGAGTGGCAGCGAGATATTGAGACTATGGTGAAAAGAGACCGTAACAGGCCTTCTGTCATTTTCTGGGGTGTTGGAAATGAGGTAGAGAATCAGGCACATGATGGTATGCTGAAGTTATTGCAGGCACATGTGAAAAAGGTAAAGGAGCTTGACAATACCAGACCTGTGACGCTGGCAATGAATCCACATTTCTTCTGGCCGGAGGCAGCAGTAGATATGTCGCAGGTCAAGGATATCCAGAAATATGTAGACGAAGTGCGCAAGGGTGAGATATTTGATATAGATGACAGGATACATCAGATAGAGCGCATTGCGCAGTATGTGGATGTACTTGCCTGTAATTATCAGGAGCAATGGTATGAAAGAATGCATGAGCTGATACCGGATAAGCTGATTCTTGGGACGGAGACGTATATGTATTTTCGTGGTGAGGGTGAGAAGTTTCAGAATTATACAGAGCGCAATCCGTGGTTTGATGTGGTAGAGCATTCTTATTGTATTGGGGGCTTTATCTGGACGGGAATAGATTATCTGGGAGAATCTATGGGCTGGCCTGCTAAGGGCTGGTCAGGAGCGTTGTTCTCTACAGATATGGAGAAAAGGCAGATTGCATGGCTGATGCAGAGCTATTGGACGGACGAGCCTATGGTGCATTTTGCAGTGGCTGATTACACTATCCCGGATAAGGGAGTCAAGGAACACTGGGATTATCCGCATTATGTAAATCACTGGGAATTTCCTATGTTTCATAAGACGGTACTCCCGTATATGATTGCATCGAATTGTGAGGAGATAACTTTACAGGTCGCTGATAAGGAATTTCTGTTACCATCTCCACAGACCTGTGCAAATCATTGTATTACAGGATACATTCCATATTTACAGGGAAAAGTGACAGTTATCGGTAAAAATCATGGAACTGAGGTATGCAGACAGGAGCTTGAGATTCCTTCGCTGGCAGTTAAATTGCAATTTGACACTGAGATAACGGATGACGAGTACCTTTTATTAAAAGTCAGGGCTTATGATGAAGAGAATCACCCGGTTTTCAGAGAGAGTGCAAAAGTATTTTTTGCAGTAGAAGGCGATGCACAGTTGCTTGGTGTAGATAATGGGGATATTACAGGGGATGAACCATACAACAACGACAGCATACATCTGTATCAGGGGCATGCAAGTGTCCTGATTCACAGAACCGGTAAAGGCAGAGTAAAAGTTAGGGCATACGGAAGCGGACTGATGGAAGGAGAGATTTGTTTATATGATATTTGATAATATTTTATTTCATAATGTAGAAGAGATGGAGCACACGGAAAAAGGCTGCCTGCTGCGTAGAGTATGTGAGCAGACACGAAATGCTATCAGCGATGGAGTGATGAATAACTGCTTTTCAACAGGAGTGGAGCTGCGCTTTAAGATGCCAAAGGGCTCTGTGGATTTGATTCTGCGTTCAGATATGGTTGCAGAGAGCGCTACAGTTCATATTTTCTTTGGCTCATTTCAGGGTGGATGGGAGTATTCTTCAAAGAATATCAGTGATGTGAATACTTTGGTTCATATAGAATATCCACAGAATATGGAGAAATTACAGCAGATTTCTAAGGAAAACAATCTGCCCTTTGCCCCTGAGGTAGTCCGTGTGATTATGCCGTATACGCCTTGCTATTATGTGGGTGTATCAGGAGAAACAGAACCTCCGGCGAGGGACGAACTGCCACCTAGGACTTATCTGGCATACGGTTCTTCCATTACTCATGGAAGCCTAGGTCTGATTCAACCCAATTCTTATCCTTTCCGCATTGCCCAAAGGTTACATACAGATTATATCAACATGGGCTTTGCAGGCTGCGCCCTTATGGAAGAAAAGATGGCAGAATATCTGGTGTCACGCAAGGATTGGGATTTCGCATCAGTAGAAATGGGTATCAATGCAGTTGGAGAAAAGAGACGTCTGAGTCTGTTTGAATTTGAGAAAAGAGTGGACTGTTTTACACGGATTTTAGCAGAGGATTCCCGGCCGGTATTTGCCACATCTATTTTTGGCTTTAATGGGGAAGAAACAGAACAGGAGCTTGCAGGCAAAATGCGTACCATTGTAAGTAAATATGCTTCAGAAAGATTGATTTTTACAGACGGACTGACACTGTTAAATGATGCAGCACTGATATCAGCCGATGGTACACATCCAAGCTGTAGAGGAATCGAGCAGATAGCAGACAACTGGGGAGAGATTATGCAGAAGCACCTGCGCAGAAAAGAGGATTAATATGATAAATGACATTTTGTATCAGAATCCCATACTGACGGGCTTTCATGCAGACCCGAGTATATGCCGGGTGGGAAGGGATTTTTTATCTTACGGCAGCAGTAGAAGGGTATGGCAATTTTATCATACATGCAGAGAATCCTGCAGGTTCCTGGTCAAAGCCGGTATGGATACAGGTAGGCGGTGTAGACCCAGATCTCTATTGGGAAGCCGACAAGCTGTATTACAGCACCAATGAACGTTGTGGGAGTATGCAGAAAACGATATCTATGGGAGTGGCAGACCCTTTTACAGGAGAAATAAAGGAAGCCTTCAGACCTATCTAGCATGGAAGCGGCGGACCACATCTGGAAGCGCCTCATGTGTACCATATAGGTGAGTGGTATTATCTGATGGCCGCAGAGGGTGGAACAGCAGCTAATCATATGATAACAATCAGCAGGAGTCGTACAATATGGGGAGAATACGAGGCATGTCCCCATAATCCTATTCTGTCTAATCGGGATGATATAAGACCACAGGGGAAAATGGCAATGATACTTATCCCACAAGCGGATTTCCAATGCTGCATCAGTGTAAATGCAGAACATAAAGGAGCTGACCTCACTGACCACACGCTATCTTGCAAATGAGGTAGTTGGACGAAGCTTCGCAGGAACAATGGTCGGAGTGTATGCTGAAAATAACGAGAACCTTACAGATGGTTATGCAGCAGCAGAACAATTCAAAATGACTTATTAGCTAACAGGAGAAGAATTAATGGGGATTATTGATACGATTATAGGGAATTTAAAGCATCCTTCTGTGGAATTTACACCGATTCCTTTCTGGTTTTACAATGATGCACCTGACAAAGATAAAATAAAAAAACAGCTTACCGATTATGTGGAAAAAGGAGTCAATGGCATTGTGCTGCATCCAAGAATCGGTATTCCCAAGAGCCTGAAATATCTTTCAGAGGAATACTTTCATGTGGTGAAATATATCGTGGAAACGGCTGCAGAGCTGAACATGAAAGTCGTGCTTTATGATGAAGGCATGTATCCGTCCGGTTCTGCACATGGGCAGGTCGTGGCAACGAATCCGACTTTTGCGTCAAAAGGCATACGGTTACTGAAGGAAAAGCCAGAACAGGGAGAAATCATAACACAGTTCCCGGATGGAAAATATCTGGTCTATGACTATACGCAGGGAACGATCAGGGGTATCCATTTTGGAGAAGATGATGGGGAAGCGGGAGCGCCGCTGTCTGCTGATATCCTGAATCCTGAAGCAGTTGACTGTTTTATTCATCTTACTCATGACCGTTATTATGAAGCATTGTCTGAGTATTTTGGCAATACAGTCATTGCCTTTTTCACAGATGAACCATGTGCGCTTGGACGTAATGCAGGACAATTCAGAGAATGGCTTCCGGGACTGGAGAAAGAAATCATGGCAGCAGGAGGCAGACTTGAGGAGCTGGAGGCAATATTCAATCAAAATAAAAATGACACTACTGTCATTTATCATAAATTAATCAAAAAGCATTTAAGAGAGAATTTCTATGCGAAGCTTTCCTGCTGGTGTGAGGAGCATGGTATCAGCCTGATGGGACATCCGGAAGTAAGTGATGATGTGGAAGAAGAATTGTATTTTCACATTCCAGGGCAGGATCTTATCATGCGCAGAGTATCGCCAGAGAGCGGTGGACTGCGGGAATTCGATTCGGTACAGGCGAAACTCAGTGCAGATATTGCAAGATTGCTGGGCAGGAGACGTAATGCCAATGAATGCTTCGGCGTATGTAACCGTGAGAAAATTCCCTGGTATTTTAAAGGGGAGGATATGATCTGGTACATCAACTGGCTGGGTATGCGGGGCGTGAATCTGTTCGTACCTCATGCTTTTTATTATAGTGTGGAAGGGCAGCGCAGCGGAGAGCGCCCGCCTGATGTAGGACCTAACAATATCTGGTGGAAGTATTACAGACAGATATCAGACTATATGAAGCGTATTTCTTATTTGATGACAGATTCCAGGGATGATGCCAGGATAGCCGTGTTATGTGACAACAATAGAGTACCTTTTGAAGAAGTAGCAGCATTGTATGAGAATCAGATACCATTTCATTATGTGCCGATGGTGCTGATGCCTGAAGTACAAAACGATAGATTGTGTATACAGGGTTATACATTTGATAAGGTATTGAATGTCATAGGTGCTGATATTTCTGAAAAAGCGCAGGGAATAAAGATCTATCAGAATACACAGAAACTTCTGAAAGATGTGTTGCCATACTGCAAATACAGGCTGGAAGGGACATATGCTACATTGCGCAGGGAGACATTGATAAAAGATAATGTAGAGATGATTCTACTGTGTAATGAAGGACAACAGAGGATAGATACCTGGATGGAGATACCACAGGGGATACGTTATATCAGCATGAATCTGTGGAGTGGTGAATATGGCTGTGAAGAGTCACAGGGAAAGTATCATGTGCAGTTAGCACCGTTACAGATGCAGCTACTTATATTAGATGAGACTTGTGAAATACCATTGAAAGAGATTGCACAGAAGCTGGATATGGGAGATAGGACTGGTGATTTCACACTGCTAAGTAAAGAAAATAACAGGGCAGAGTATGTATGGAAATATGATACGGATGTGGTCAATGAAAACGAGGAGTTTAGTATCTTGGGGGAAGAAATGGCAGAGTGCTGGTGTAATGGGGCGTTTGCCGGGATGAGTCTGTATGCACCACATAGATTTATGATTGGACCATATCTGCATGTGGGAGAGAATGAGATTAAGGTCGTGTTTACAGGAAGTGCAGCTAATGTGTATGTGGGTGCAGGAATCCCCTATGGGATTGTGGGCAGGTAAGTTGGAGGTATGTTTATTGGTATGGGAAGAATAGAATCAATTGTATTTGAGGATGAGATTGTTTTATATTGGGAAAAGGCAGCAGATGTGCGGGAGACGGGATATGAGATCTGGTGTAATGGCGATAGAGTAGGTGAAACGGACAAGACACATTTTACACTGACTGGATTAACGGCATGCACAGACTATGAGATTGAGATGAAATCTCTGCCAACGGGAAATTTGGAAAGGGTTACACTGACAACCGGAAAGGCAAAACAGCGTATTGATGTAACAGCAGCACCTTATTATGCTGTAGGGGATGGTAATACTCTGAATACAGTGGCGTTGCAAAAGGCATTGGATGATTGTAAGGAAGATGAAGCGGTATATCTACCAAAGGGTATCTATCTGACGGGAGCACTCAGGATGCATAGTGACATGGAGCTTTATCTTGAGGAAGGAGCTGTACTTCAGGGAACGGACAGAATGGAGGATTATCTGCCAAAGATATGGAGCCGTTTTGAGGGAACAGAGCTTTATTGCTATAGCAGTCTTCTTAATCTGGGAGAGTTGAATCATGAGGCTGGATATAACTGTCGTAATGTAGTAATTCGTGGAAAAGGCACGATAGCCAGTGGTGGCAGAGTTTTGGCAGAGCGGGTCATAGCAGTGGAAACAGAGAATATGAAAGAACAGTTGGAAGCATTGGGGGAACAGATTAAGGAATGTGAGAATGAAAGGACGATTCCCGGCAGAGTGCGTCCAAGATTAATCAATATGAGCAACTGCCAGAATATTATTTTATCCGGGGTGGCATTGAGGAATGGTGCAAGCTGGAATGTACATATGATATATTCTGACACGATTGTCACAAATCATTGTACTTTTTATTCGGAGAATGTATGGAACGGGGATGGCTGGGACCCGGATTCCTCTACGAACTGTACGATATTTGACTGTAATTTCTATACCGGGGATGATTCCATTGCAATTAAATCCGGTAAAAACCCGGAAGGTAACAGAATAGGCAGGCCTGCGAAACATATCAGGATATTTGACTGTCGCAGTGCTTATGGACATGGCATTACGATAGGAAGTGAGATGTCAGGCGGCGTGGAAGATGTGCGGATATGGGACTGTGATATGTCCAGTTCACTATTTGGAATAGAGATAAAAGGCACCTGGAAAAGAGGCGGGTATGTGAGAGATGTACACGCAACAGATTGTAAAGTGACAAGAGTGTTACTGCATTCAGTAGGGTATAATAATGATGGTATTGCAGCAGATGTACAGCCATATTTTGAAGACTGTTCTTTTGAGAATCTGAGCATCAGTGGAAAATATTACGACCACTATAAGGAAGAGAGAGGCTATTGCGATGCCATTGAACTGATTGGCTTTGATGAACCAGGACATGAGTTAAAAGATATTACATTTCGCAATATTACAATAGGAATTCCAGGAGAAAGTCGCAGACAGAATATCTCGTTACAGTTATGTGAGAATATTACCTTTGATAAGATTACATGTTTATAGAGTGTCAGAAGGAACGAGAATATGAGACCGATAGAATATGCAAAGGCATCCATTGAGACAATGATGCGAACCTATGAAGCCACAAAATTACCGCCAGAATGGAGATTTCATTATCATCAGGGAGTATTTCTGTCCAGCGTGTACAAGACTTATGAACTGTGCAAAGAAGAAAAATATGCGCAGTATGTAAAGGCTTGGGTAGATTCTGTGATTACGCCCCAGGGAGAGATTAAGAGCGCAGATATGGGACAGTTTGATGATATGCAGCCGGGAATTCTGCTGTATTCGTTGTATCAAAGAACAGGTGATGAGAAATATAAGAAAGTGCTGGATTATCTTATGCAGGCAATTGATACCTATCCGACTACACCGGAGGGAGGATATTTTCACAAGGCATGGTGTCCACAGGAGAGATGTGGCTGGATGGGAGATCCTGAGACTGGCTGTTCACCAGAATTCTGGGGCAGAGCAATGGGATGGGTTCCTGTTGCACTTCTGGATGAGCTGGACTTCATTCCACTGGAACATGCAGATAGAAAAGAGTTAGAGGAAATGGCAGTCAACCTGTTAAAGTCTCTTGTTGCTTTTCAATCAGAAGAAGGACGATGGTATCAGGTCGTAGATAAAGGCGCAGATGCTGGTAACTGGCTGGAGAATTCCTGTAGCTGTCTCTATGTGGCAGCATTGTGCAAGGCAGTACGCAAAGGGCTGTTGGACAGAGAATATCTGAAATATGCCAGAAAAGGCTATGAAGCCGTAATTAACAGTCTCACATGGCAGGGCGAAGATCTGCTGGTAGGCGATGTATGTATCGGAACAGGAGTAGGTAATTATGATCATTATATTCACAGACCTGTCAGCACAAATGACCTTCATGGTGTAGGCGCATTTTTATTGATGTGTGAAGAGATGGAGCAGATCATTGGTGAGAGTTTTCCTGATGGAACTCCCATTGACAAGTGGTTCTTTGATACCAGGATTCCTACACTGCAAGAGCTGGGAACGCAATATAAGCTGACCGATTATGAGATTTTGGATGATGGAAAAATACATACAAAGGAGATACAGCAGCTTATTGATACAGTTGCGGCAAAAGGCGGTGGAGTTATCGTTGTACCGGCTGGCACTTATCTGACAGGCGCACTTTTCTTCAGGCAGGGAGTGAATTTGTATGTAGCAAAAGGCGGTGTATTAAAGGGCAGTGACGATGTTTCAGATTATCCTTTGATAGAAACCAGAATAGAAGGGCAGACATGTCTTTATTTTGCAGCTTTGATCAATGCAGATGGGATAGACGGCTTTACCATGTGTGGTGATGGTACAATTGATGGAAATGGCTTGCGTTCCTGGAGGGCGTTCTGGCTGCGGCGCAAATGGAATCCCGATTGTACGAACAAGGATGAACAAAGACCAAGACTTGTATACCTCTCACATTGTAGTAACGTACTGGTGGCAGGCTTAAACTTGCAGAACGCTCATTTCTGGACGAACCATCTGTATCAATGCGATCACGTAAAATACTTGAATTGCAGAATATACAGCCCTGCAGATCCCATCAAGGCGCCAAGTACAGATGCCATAGATATTGATGTATGTCATGATGTACTGGTGAAGAACTGCTATCTGGAAGTAAATGATGATTCTGTTGTATTAAAAGGCGGTAAAGGACCGTGGGCAGACACAGCACCTGAGAATGGTATCAATGAACGTGTGCTGGTAGAAGACTGTATATATGGCTTTTGCCATGGATGCCTTACCTGTGGCTCAGAGTCTGTCCATAACAAAAATATCATCGTGAGAAGAATTAAGGTATTGGACGGTTATAATCTGCTGTGGCTTAAAATGCGCCCGGATACCCCACAGCATTATGAATATATTCTGATGGAAGATATTCAGGGAAGTATTACGAATTTTATTAACATCAATCCATGGACACAATTCTATGATTTACAGGATCGTAAAGATATCCCCATGTCCTATGCAGATCATGTAACCATGCGAAACTGTAATATTACATGCGATACGTTCTTTGATGTACAGTCCAAGCCCGATCAGTATGCATTGTCGGATTTTACCTTTGAAAATCTGCAGATACATGCAGCCAAGGCAGGCTATGACTATGAGAATGCTGAATATTTGCATAAGAAAGATGTTGAAGTAATACTTACAGATACAAGAAAAGAACGTGAAGAACAAAAGAGCGAAGAACCTTGGAATTATAGCTGTTAGTACGACTTTTGACATTTCAGGTACGAGTTTTTACATTTGGCTTGCTTTTCACATATGACTTGATATAATGCCCTTTACAAACGTTTGTAATATGACAGGAAAAGGACATGATAAATGAATAAAGTGAAATTTACTCCAGAGTTGCAAAAAGCAACCGGTGAAATTGAATATAACATGACCAATGATTACATGTTTCGGGCATTATTTCAAAAGAACAACAGGGCATTAAAAGGTTTGTTAGGTTCTTTATTACATATGCGGCCGGAAGAAATCCTATCTGTAGAGATTATGAATCCTATTGTGATTGGAGAAGCGATTCAGGATAAGGAGTTCCGACTGGATATTAAGGCTATATTGAACAACTATCAACAAATAAACCTGGAAATGCAGGTGGTGAATCACCATGATTGGCCTGAACGTTCAATTGGGTACTTGAGTCGTATGTATAATAATCTGCAAAAAGGTGACCAGTATATAGACACAAAACCTGCAATCCATATTGGAATTCTGAATTTCTCACCATTTGAAGAGCAGCCAATCTTTTATTCACGAAATCTTTTGATGGATGTAGTGCAGCACAGGATTTACAGTAGTAAGTTTGCAGTGAATGTGTTAGACTTATCACATATAGAACTGGCAACGCAGGCAGATAAAGAATGGAATCTTGATTTCTGGGCGAGACTGTTTAAGGCGAAGACTTGGGAGGAAATGAAAATGATTGCAAAAGACAATGAATATTTTACAGAAGCTTCCAATACGTTATGTGATTTATATGCTGATTTCAATGTGCGTGAAAGATGTAGAGATCGGGAAGATTATGAGCTGGAACAGAAATATCTGCATGATACGATAGCACAGCAGAGTGACAAGATACTTCAACAGGAGAACATGCTTGCACAGCAGGCAGAAGAACTGGAACAGTCAAGAAAAGACAGGGAAAAACTGGAGCGGAAAATAGAGGAGCTTACCAAGGCACTTGCGGCAAAATAAGAATGAATGGAGAGGCGGATTTGAAAATAATTCGTCTTTTTTACTATATACATAACTAAATAGTAATGTATTTTTTTACCCTATTCTGTTATAAAATAAAGACAAAATGAGGACAGGAGGGTATCAGATGAAACAGATTCCTTATGAGTATAAAAATCTGCCGATTCCCGGAGGCGGATATGTAACCGGATTCCTGTATCATCCCAGACAGAAGGATGTTCTGTATGCGAGGACAGATATAGGCGGAACCTACCGGTTTGATGCAAAGGAGCAGAAATGGATCAGTCTTATTTTTCATGTAACAATGGAAGATTTGAGTGAGACATTTCCCATAGCGATTGCACTTGATTACAATGCTCCCAATCGTTTATACATAGCCTGCGGTGAGGGAGAGAGAAGTGGGAAGAATGGTGTTCTTGCGATTTCAGAGGATTATGGTGAACATTTCCACTACAAGGAGATCCCAGTATTTGTCCATGGCAATCTAAATGGCAGAGGAACCGCTGATAGACTGTGGGTAGATCAGGAAGATGCGAATACCTTATACTATGCCAGTCAGCAGGATGGATTGTTACTTACTCATGATCTGGGACATACCTGGTCAAAAGTGACATCACTGTCAGAAAAGTATCTGACCTTTGTTACACAGGAGGGAAAAGCCCTAATTGTAGGGACAGCGGGTGTGACAACAGGCACTGAGCAGATGAGAGGTCACAGTCTTTATATTTCTTATGACAAAGGACAGCGTTTCGAGCAGATGGCAGAGCCTGCAAGCAGAGTGATAGAGGGCTGCAAACGTAATGGTCTGGTAGCACAGCGATATGCGGTCGATGACAAGTATCTGTATGTGACATTTGCCTCTACAGGAAGACGTTCTTATGTCATTGAGAATGGCTACAGCTGTGACTCAGGAGATACAATTGATGGCAGAATCGCCAGATATACTTTATGTCCAGATGGTACGATTGGAGATTTCGTGGAGATCACGCCGGTAACTTCCAGTAATACAACCGGAGTGAATCTTCCCCAGACAGTAGCAGGAGAGGCGTTGGATTTTGGCTTTTCAGGGATCAGTGTATCTGCACAGACTCCGGGACTTGTAGTGTGCAGTACGATTGTGAAGGATGATGGAGACAGCATATTTCGTTCCTATGATTATGGGCAGACCTGGCAGCAGATTCTTTATGATCTGAAAGAGGGTATTATGACATTCAGAGCGCCATATATGAGACCAGAGTGTAATGGTGGTCATAACCTGATTCACTGGCTGAGCGATATGGTCATTAATCCATATGATGACAATGAAGCGTGGTTCAATTCTGGTACTGGTGTATTCAGAACGAAGAATCTAAAAGATACACAGGCATGTGAATTTATGGACTGGTGTGATGGAATTGAGGAAACGGTGCACTTAAATGTGTACAGCATGCCAAAAGGAGAGGTACAGGTTGTGGATATCCTTGGAGATTTGGGAGGATTTGCCTTTACCAGCGTAGATAAGCCTTGCAGTAACTCTTTTGCAGATGCACAGGGCAACCGATATATTACCTGTATCAATGCGGATTTCTCAGATGCAGACCCTGATTGTCTTATCGTAACACCAAGAGGTAACTGGACTGGTAAGACAAAAGGCGGCTTGATTCTGTCACATGATCAGGGACGCACTTTCCGAAGATTGCCAATGCCTTTTGGATTATCGAAAGAATTGGATGAGGCGCTTCATTTCATAGAATGTCCGAATGTGAATTCTGGATGGGTAGCACTGTCTCCTGATACGAAGCATATTGTGTGGTCTGTTGCAGATGGCATTGATCTTCCGATTAGCAGATTGTTGGTAAGTCATGATGGTGGAGAGACATTTTCTTTTGGAAAAGTCTATGACTTACAGGACAGTCAGGTGATAACGGGCAGACTTAAAGTATATGCAGACAGAACGGACAGCAGTCTTTTCTACGGATGGGGAGATCATTCGGACTTCTATATCAGCCATGACAGTGGCAGTACATATCATCAGTATCAGTTGCCAGATGAATTTCCTATTGTGAATTTTGGCTTGATTGATTGTGCAAACAGAACGGAAATACGTGGAGAAACCGGCAAGACAGGTACTTTCTATATTGCAACAGGACAGGGTGGCTTATGGAAACTGATCTATGCACCGGATAAAGATACAGTGACCTTGCGTAAGTTGTCAGCAGATGGCGATGCCATTTATCGTATGGGGCTTGGACTTGGCGCACCTGATGCGGATTATTATAGAGATAACAAGGCAATTTACTGCAATGGTATTATAGATGGAGAGTATGGATTTTATCGTAGTCTGAATGATGGTGCGAGCTTTGAACGGCTCAATACTGACAGACAGATGTATGGTGAAATCAACAGTATAGATGGAGACTGTAGAGTGTTTGGCAGATTCTATCTGGCAACAGGCTCCAATGGAATAAAATATGGAAGTATATCAAAATCATAAACGGTAGTTTTTGTATACGGAAAGGGATGGTTATTAATATGCATATTTATCAGGAAGAGAACAAAATCATAATTGCTGAGGGTAAATCACAGGTGTGGATCGAGGCATGGGGAGCCAACTCCCTGCGTGTGCGAATGACTGCACTGCCTAAGATGGATGAGAATGACTGGGCTTTGACAGAGAAGGTGGAGTCTGTGGAGCCACAGATCACATTTGAAACAATTGACGTCACAGATCCCTGGTACAAGGGAGAAGAATATGCCAAGTATCATCAGACAGCAACACAGGCACAGATTACCAATGGCAAGATCACGGCGAAGGTGTCTTTTGAGGGATGGATTTCCTTCTATAATCAAAAGGGAGAACTGCTGACACAGGAATACTGGAGAACGAGAGATCGTATCAACCGTTATTGTGTGCCTCTTCGTATCACAGGAAGAGAGTTAAAGCCGATTATGGGAACCAATGATTTTGAATTGACTGCCCGTTTTGAAGCTTTTGATGATGAGAAGATATTCGGTATGGGACAGTATCAGGAGAAGAACCTGAATAAAAAGGGGGAGATTCTGGAACTGGCTCACCGCAATTCCCAGGCAAGCGTTCCTTTTTATGTATCCAGCAGAGGATATGGTTTCTTCTGGAACAATCCTGCCATTGGTACTGTGGCATTTGGTATGAACAAGACAGAGTGGTATGCCAAGAGTACGAAGAAAATGGATTATTTTATTACTGCGGGTGATACTCCTGCGGAAATTGAAGCCCAGTATTCCCTGGCAACAGGGCGTACGCCTATGATGCCAGAATATGGTATGGGATATTGGCAGTGTAAGCTGCGTTATCGTACACAGGATGAGCTTTTGGCGGTAGCCAGAGAGCATAAGAGACGTGGACTGCCCATGGATGCCATTGTCATTGACTTCTTCCACTGGACAAGACAGGGGGATTTTAAATTCGAGCCATTAGACTGGCCAGACCCGGAAGCCATGGTGAAAGAGTTAAAGGACATGGGAATCGAGACGGTTGTATCTGTATGGCCGACTGTGGATGAACGCAGTGAGAATTATGCCAAGATGAATGATCTGGGTTATCTGGTCAATGCAGACAGAGGGCTTCCATATCATGCTACCTGGATGGGAGATATCGTGTACTTTGATGCAACACATCCGGGTGCTCAGAAATTCGTATGGGATCGCTGTAAAGAGAACTATTACCGCTATGGTATACGCTGCTTCTGGTTAGATGAGGCAGAACCGGAGTATGGTCCTTATGATTTTGATAATTATCGTTACTATGCAGGACCTGCCTTGCAGTGCACCAATACCTATCCTGTCGGCTATGCAAAAGGCTTCTATGAAGGCTTAAAGGCAGAGGGTGAGAAGGAAGTCATGAGCCTGGTGCGTTGTGCCTGGGCTGGCAGCCAGAAGTATGGTGTTTTAACATGGTCTGGGGATATTTATTCTTCCTTCCGTTCCATGAGAGAGCAGCTACAGGCTGGACTTAGCATGGGAATGGCAGGTATTCCATGGTGGACCTCTGATATTGGTGGTTTCCTGGGGGGGCAGATAGATAAGCCTGAATTCCAGGAGTTACTGGTTCGTTGGTTTGCATGGGGAGCTTTTTGCCCGGTATTTCGTATGCATGGTGAGCGCTCACCATGGTATGAGAGAGAAGAGGAATTTCGTAATGGTGTTCGTCAGCTTACCAGTGGACAGGATAATGAGGTATGGAGCTTCGGTGAGGATAATTATGAGATTCTCAAGAAATATCTCTTTATCAGAGAGAGACTTCGTCCTTATGTGAGAAAATGCATGGAAGAAGCGAGCAATAGCGGTGCACCGGTTATGCGTCCGTTATTCTATGAGTTTCCCAAAGATGCAGAATGCTGGAATGTAGAAGATTCCTATATGTTTGGTTCTGATCTTCTGGTATCTCCTGTAATGGAAGCTGGTGCTACAGAGCGTAGAATCTATCTTCCAGCCGGATGCAAATGGACAGATGCCTATACGAAGAAAGTGTATGAAGGTGGACAGTATGTAACAGTTCCCGCACCAATCGACATTATTCCAGTTATGATGCGAGAGGGATGCGACTATCCTATTTACAATGAATAATTATAGAAATTTATATAGTATAAAAGCCACAGGGAGTTGTTTATCCTGTGGCTTTTTGCTGGATAAGGTATTGAATCAATGCAATAAAGATGCTTTTTCAAGATTGGTAAGAATCGTATCGTGAACGTAGAGCTTGCCATATCCACATCCAAGATCCAGTCCGGGTTTGGTGGTACCATGGAAGTCTGAACCGCCGCTTGGCAGCAGATGGTATTTCTCTGCAAGCGCTTTAATTTGCCGTTCCTCTGCGGGAGTATAGGTGCTGTAGATACATTCTATGCCCATAAGACCCTGTTCTGTCAGAGTTGACACCAGAATGTCCAGTTGTTCTTTTCCTAATTTATAGAGAGTAGGATGAGCAAGAATTGGAACACCGCCAGCCTTTCTGGTTACTTCAATGACTTCTTTGGGAGTGATATTTTCCCTCGGAACGAAATAAGGTGTGCGATCACCCAGATAACGATCAAAGGCTTCGGTATGGCTTTTTACATAGCCATGTGCCAGCAGGAACTTGGCATAATGTGCTCTGGTAATCACAGAATGAGGGAACATCTCTAACAGGGCGTCGTAGCTGATATCAATGCCTGCATTTTGCAGATTGGCACACAGCTTATGATTTCTGGCAGTTCGGGATTCCATGAACTGATCCAGATATGCTTTAAAATCAGGGGATTGATAATCAATAAACAATCCTACGATGTGCACATCACGATCCAGATAACGTGTAGAATATTCGATACCGGGGATGACACGGATGGGTTTGCCTTTTGCAGCAGCCAGTGCTTCATCAATGCCATCTACAGTATCGTGGTCTGTGAGGGCGAAGGCATCCAGCCCCTTCTCTATTGCATAATTAACAAGCTCTGTTGGAGTGTAGGTGCCGTCAGAACTGGTAGAGTGTACATGTAAATCAACTTGTCCCATGATAAGATAACCTCTCTTTTTATAATAATAAAAGTAAAAGGGCATGTTCGCATGCCCTTTTAAAATGTCATTATTCTTGTGCTTCATCATCTGCAATTTCTGCATCCGCATTGTATACAGTTCTCTTTCTTGCCATTTCATCACTTGCCAGATATTCATCATAAGTAGTGATCTTATCAATCAGAGTACCGTTAGGAAGAATCTCCATAATACGGTTTGCTGTTGTTTCTACGAACTGATGGTCATGACATGCAAAGAGTGCAACGCCGGGGAACTTAATCAGACCGTTGTTCAGAGCAGTGATACTTTCCATATCCAGATGGTTGGTAGGCTCATCCAGGATAAGGCAGTTAGCACCGCTGATCATCATCTTACTTAACAGACAGCGAACTTTCTCACCACCGGAGAGTACTTTAACTTTCTTTACACCATCTTCACCGGCAAAGAGCATACGTCCGAGGAAACCACGTACATAAGTGATATCATCTACAGGAGAATAGCCCATTAACCAGTCAGCGATTGTATAATCGTTGTCAAATTCACTGGTAGGATCCTTAGGGAAGTAAGCCTGGGAAGTAGTAACACCCCATTTATAAGTACCTGCATCCGGTTCCAGCTCACCCATCAGAATCTGGAAGAGAGTAGTTTTTGCCAATTCATTACCGCCTACAAAAGCAACCTTATCTTCGCGGTTGAGAATGAAGGAGATATCATCCAGAACCTTTACACCATTTACAGTCTTGGTCAGATGTTCAACAGTCAATACTTCGTTACCGATTTCACGATCAGGACGGAAGTCGATGTAAGGATATTTACGGCTGGAGGGTTTGATTTCATCCAGTTCGATCTTCTCCAGCGCACGTTTTCTGGAAGTAGCCTGTTTGGACTTGGAAGCGTTTGCAGAGAAACGGGAAATAAATTCCTGTAATTCCTTAATCTTTTCTTCCTTCTTCTTATTAGCTTCCTTCATCTGCTTTACAAGGAGCTGGCTGGATTCATACCAGAAATCATAGTTGCCGGCATAGAGCTGAATCTTGCCATAGTCGATATCTGCGATCTGTGTACATACCTTATTTAAGAAATAACGGTCATGAGACACAACGATAACTGTATTTTCAAAATTGATCAGGAATTCTTCAAGCCATGCAATCGCATCCAGATCCAGGTGGTTGGTAGGCTCGTCGAGTAACAGAATATCAGGATTACCAAAGAGAGCCTTGGCAAGGAGTACCTTCACCTTTTCACTACCGTTAAGATCCTTCATGGTGCTGTAGTGAAGCTCTGTAGCGATTCCAAGACCATTTAAGAGCTGGGCTGCATTGGATTCTGCTTCCCAACCGTCCATTTCTGCAAATTCCCCCTCAAGTTCACTTGCACGAATACCATCTTCATCAGTGAAATCTTCCTTTGCATAGATGGCATCCTTTTCTTTCATGATTTCATATAATCTGGCATTACCCATGATGACAACATCCATAACAGGGTATTCATCATATTTAAAGTGATCCTGTTCCAGAACAGAGAGACGCTGACCGGGAGTGATTACGATATCGCCCTTTGTTGTCTCAAGACTTCCGGAGAGAATCTTTAAAAAAGTGGATTTACCGGCGCCGTTAGCACCGATCAGACCATAGCAGTTTCCTTCTGTGAATTTGATATTTACATCTTCGAATAAGGCTTTCTTGCCTACACGATAAGTTACGTTATTTGCACTAATCATTACAATACCTCAATTTTACTATAGTTTAGAGTTAGACACACAACTCTAATTATACATAAAATCAATTGTTTTTCAAGAAAAATAACTATTTTTAAATAGGAGCGAAGTGATCTACCTTCATACTGAGAACAACAGCCTGTGCCTTGGAATTCATGCCATACTGGGCGTTGATCTGATCCATGATAGAATTTCGGATGTCATTGGGAATTACGATGGCGATGATTTCTTTCTCTGCCTGCTGGTTGATACCATACTGGGCAAATGATTTATCGCCACTCCAACGGGCACGGAAGACTGTACCGCCTCTGGCTCCCAGATTTCTTGCGGTGTCCAGGACATTTTCTGTATAACCCTGATTTACGCTGATAAGTACAAGACTGTAATTCTGATCGGATGACATTGTTTTCTCCACTTCCTTTCCATTGTTATCGTCCAACTGGGCGCTGTGCACAGCCTGCGTGGATGTATGCTGGCTGCGTTTGTCTGAGGGAACTCCCAATTGAATATTAAGAGCTGTAGCAATGAGATTCGTAATACCGGTAACAGGCAGATCAAAGAGAATTCCTCTTGTATCTACTGTACCCCGCAGTTCATCTCTCATCTTGTAGACCAGCATATCTATCATAGGCTTGGTAGAGACGCTGATAATGATATCCTTGTCTTTGGAATCCAATCCAAGGATATCCATGATTTCAGAGGTCGCAGTACCATGACCGATTGTCTGGTAGTGATAATTAACGCCTTCTTTATTATATAAATTAATGATTGCTTTGCCTTTTCCTCGCTCTACGATGGATACCAGGAACTTGGGACGTTCCATCTGAGGCGTTCTGGTTTCATTTTTAGTTGTCATATTGCACCTGCTTTCTATTCATCAAAGTAAAGCACAACGTCTTCAATTTGCTCAAACTGGTTCTCGTAGTATTTTGCCAGAGCTTTCTTCTTCAGCTCGCTGACAAGTCCGAGGGTCTGAATGGTAATTAACGGTGTCATAGCGACCATGGCTACAATACCGAATGCATCTGTCAGAATGTTGCCGCCTACAGCATTACATGCCCCCATGGCAAAAGGCAGCAGGAATGTGGCAGTCATAGGTCCGCTGGCAACTCCACCGGAGTCGAAAGCAATACCTGTATAAATCTTTGGAACAAAGAAAGATAACAGGATTGAAAGGAAATATCCGGGAACGAGGAACCACATAATAGAGATTCCTGTCAGAATACGCAGCATGGCGATACCAACAGACAGGGCAACACCAATGGAAAGTCCGTTTCGCATGGATCTTGAGGTAATGGAGCCATTGGAGACTTCCTCTACCTGTTTGGTCAATACGTGTACCGCAGGCTCTGCCTTTACAATAAAGAAGCCCATCAGCATACCAATAGGAATCAGCAGGAAACTGCGGCTGCTCTCACCAATGGAAGCTCCCAGATACTGACCGGTAGGCATGAAGCCGATATTGACACCAGTCAGGAATATGACGAGACCTAAATATGTATAAATGATACCACCGGAGATCTTTAATACCTGTCTTTTCTTATAACGTCTGGTAATGAGCTGCAATAACAGGAACATGGCGGCAATTGGAAGAACGGCAATCGCTACTTCCTTACAGTATTCAGGAAAAGCATGCACGAATTCCAGCGCGGCAGCCTTGGTCGTAGTAATTTCAGCAAGTGGCGTCATTTCATAGACTGCAGAATCCGGTTTGTAGAAGATACCAAGTAGCAGAACGGACAGAACAGGACCGATACTGCATAAAGCGACCAGACCGAAGCTGTTCTCCTGTGAATTCTTATCACTGCTCAAAGCAGCAAGACCAACACCGAGAGCCATGATAAAAGGTACAGTAATAGGACCTGTGGTAACACCACCGGAGTCAAAAGATACGGGAATGAAGGTTGCCGGTGTGAAAATAGTGATAATGAATACTGCTGAATAGAAAATGATCAGCAGAACGTTTAAAGGAATTTTAAATAGAATACGGCAGATGGCGATCATCATGAAGATGCCAACGCCTATAGCCACTGCAAGCGTCAGGACCATATTTGGAATTGCAGGAACCTGCTCTGCAAGTACCTGTAGATCCGGTTCAGCCAGAGTGATGATAATACCGAAGACAAAACCAATGATAACAGGTATAAATGCCTTACGGGATTTACTCATTTCGATACCCATGCCTTCACCCATCGGGGTCATGGCAAGATCAGCACCGAGAGTAAAAAGACCCATGCCGAATACCAGCAGCACCGCACCAAAAAGGAATAATACCAGAGTCCCGGAAGAAATGGGAGATATGGTGATACTAAGCAGTAGTACGATAGCAGTGATAGGCAGCACGGAGGAAAGTGATTCCATGATTTTTTCACGTAGTAGTTTTCTCAAATATACATTCCACCTTTCTGTCTTTTACTATAAATATACTTTAATGTGATAAAGTATGTCAACCTGACATATGTTAATAAAGTATGAAAAAAAACTAAAGTGTAAAATTATTGACAGTATTGTAGAAAACAAATACTATTACTAATAAGCAGAAAATTTACGCAGGAAAGGTTGGGATACCTATGAATCAGAAAAAAGAAGCATTTGCACAGAGACTTGAAATAAACAGCAGGAATTATACCCCAAGAGTACTGTTTGACATGAAAGCAGCAGGTGAGATGTTGTCTGGTCTGTATGAGGCATTTGGGTTACATACATTAATGACAGACAGACATGGGGATATCTTGATGAGCTATGGTGATTTTGAAGGCTTTGTACCGGATGTCGTAAATAAGCCCGGTAACAAGATACGTGTAAAAGGACGTACTGTATGTCATATTTATACCAGATATGATGCAGTAGCAGCAGAACAGAAAAATGTGGTAGAAAAGCTTCTGAATGCATATATTAAGACATTGGAGGGCTATGCCTCCAAATCCTATCTGTCCAGTGAACAGGCGGTGTATATTGATGAACTGGAGCAGGAGCTGGAAAAGGAAGCATATCGTGCAAAGTATGACGAGCAGACTGATCCTCTGACAGGAGTACTTAATAAGACTTATTTCATCAGACGTATGAAAGAGCTGGCAGGAAGAGAAGTAGTACCAACAGGTATCATCTGTGTGAACATCAATGACTGGATGTATGCTCATGTACATTATGGAGAGGAAGAGAGTGACAGACTGATTACCATAGTGGCTGACATTTTAAAGAAAAATGCAGACGCACAGACTATCATAGGAAGAGTTGACGGTGATATTTTCCATGTGCTGATGCCTTTGAGCGAAGAAGAGGAAGTACAGGAGTACTGTAGAAAAATAGAAGCGGACTGCCTGCAGTTCCAGGATGATAAACTGGCGCCGAGCGTTGCCACAGGTTATGTGATCAAGACGAATGTAGAGGAAGATTTTGAACAGTTATTCTCAGATGCAGAGTATGTTATGTTCGAGCATAAACTACAGATCAAGACTGCACCCGGATACCGTGAAAGACTGGAAAAAGACTCAAATCTAAAATAATTATTAAGTGCCACAAATACAAAAAACGAGAGCAAACAAGAGAAAACAAAAGCAAACAAGAGAAAACAAAAGAAAATATGACGCCAATCTGTTTGCACAACTTCCAAGAACTCACTATTATATGCTTTGTTAGCACTCGACATCAAAGAGTGCTAACTAAAAAGCAAACAGAAGAATTTATTATAAATTTAAGGAGGCAATTATCATGAAATTAGTTCCATTAGGTGACAGAGTCGTATTAAAGCAGTTAGTTGCAGAGGAAACAACCAAATCCGGTATTGTTTTACCTGGTCAGAATAAGGAAAAGCCACAGCAGGCAGAAGTACTTGCAGTTGGTCCTGGCGGAGTTGTAGACGGCAAGGAAGTTAAGATGGAAGTTAAGGTAGGAGATCAGGTTATCTTCTCCAAATATTCAGGAACAGAAGTTAAGATTGAAGATACAGAGTATATCATTGTAAAACAGAGTGATATTCTTGCAATCATTCAGTAATCATTCTGAATAGTTACCCAAATAATAAATAATAAAATCTGGAGGACATAAAGTCATGGCAAAGGAAATTAAGTATGGCGCAGAAGCCCGTAAGGCTTTGGAAACAGGCGTAAATAAATTAGCAGATACAGTAAGCGTAACACTTGGACCAAAAGGAAGAAACGTAGTTCTTGATAAGTCCTATGGTGCACCTCTTATTACAAATGATGGTGTAACAATCGCAAAGGAAATCGAACTGGAAGATCCTTTTGAAAACATGGGCGCTCAGCTTGTTAAGGAAGTAGCTACCAAGACAAATGATGTAGCAGGTGATGGTACAACAACAGCTACTGTACTTGCACAGGCAATGATCAACGAAGGTATGAAGAACCTGGCAGCAGGCGCTAACCCAATCATTTTAAGAAAGGGTATGAAGAAAGCTACAGATACAGCAGTAGATGCAATCAAGGCTATGAGTTCCAAGGTAAATGGCAAGCAGCATATCGCAAGAGTAGCATCTATCTCTGCTGGTGATGATACAGTAGGTAACATGGTAGCAGATGCTATGGAGAAGGTATCTGGAGACGGTGTTATCACAATCGAAGAATCCAAGACAATGCAGACAGAACTTGACCTGGTAGAAGGTATGCAGTTCGACAGAGGATATATCTCAGCTTACATGGCAACAGATATGGATAAGATGGAAGCATCTCTTGATGAGCCTTACATCCTGATTACAGATAAGAAGATCTCCAACATTCAGGATATCCTTCCTCTCTTAGAGCAGGTTGTACAGTCTGGAGCTAAGTTGCTTATCATTGCTGAGGATATCGAGGGTGAAGCTCTTACAACATTGATCGTCAACAAGTTACGTGGTACATTCAACGTTGTAGCTGTTAAGGCTCCTGGATATGGTGACAGAAGAAAGGCTATGCTGGAAGATATCGCAATCCTTACTGGTGGTCAGGTAATCAGTGATGAGTTAGGTCTTGACCTGAAAGAGACAACACTGGAGCAGTGTGGTCGTGCTAAATCTGTTAAGGTACAGAAAGAGAACACAATCATCGTTGATGGTGAAGGTGATAAGGATAAGATTCAGGCTAGAATCGCTCAGATCAAGAAGCAGGTTGAAGAAACAACATCTGATTTCGACAGAGAGAAGCTTCAGGAAAGACTTGCTAAACTGGCAGGCGGTGTTGCAGTTATCCGTGTAGGTGCTGCTACAGAAACAGAAATGAAGGAAGCTAAGCTTCGTATGGAAGATGCTCTTAACGCTACAAGAGCAGCTGTAGAAGAAGGTATTATCTCTGGTGGTGGATCAGCATACATCCATGCATCCAAGGAAGTTGCTAAGCTTGTTGATACACTGGAAGGTGACGAGAAGACAGGTGCCAAGATCGTATTAAAGGCTCTGGAAGCTCCTCTGAACAAGATCGCTACAAACGCAGGTCTGGAAGGCAGCGTTATCATTAATAAGGTAAGAGAGTCCAAGGTAGGCTTCGGTTTCGATGCATACAAAGAAGAGTATGTTGACATGGTAGAAGCTGGTATCCTTGATCCTGCCAAGGTTACAAGAAGTGCATTACAGAATGCATGCTCCGTTGCCAGCACATTATTAACAACAGAGTCTGTTGTAGCTTCTATTAAGGAAGATACCCCTGCTATGCCAGCCGGCGGCGCAGGAATGGGCGGCATGATGTAAGGAATGCAGTAGCAAAACAAGCGACTGCGAAGCAGGCATTTGTTTTGTCTGCATCCTTAACGAACGAAGTTCCTGCGTAGCAGGAGTAAAGCGCGTCAGCGCACCTTCGTGAGTGAGCCTCGCACGATTCAGACATTACCCCTCAATGTATAAATATCATACATTGAGGGGATTTTTGTGTATGTGGTCTGAAATGAAATATTCCTGGTTGTATCCATCAGAGATATGGGAATAGGTATGAAGTCAAAAGAAATCAGAACGTATTATGCAAGGGAGATCTGGAGAGTGTGAAGAGTGTATTGGAGCTGAAACCTGCGGGCTATCTGCTCAAGACCATGCTTGCAGATCAGATTGTAGAAAATATAGATAATTTTTTTGAAAAGAATAAAGGAAAAGCATAAACGCAGTTCATGACAAAAATCACTGCATTCACGCAAAATCCGTTGTAGTAACCTCTAAAGTGCGCTAAGATGTAGTCATCAGAAGAAAGGAGGGAGCACAATGACGGATTATACGATGATGTGGCTTGCAATTATGATCGTTCTGATCGGGATAGAGATCGTGACTGTAGGACTGACAACCATATGGTTTGCCATAGGAGCACTGGTGGCGATACTGACAGCGGTGCTTGGTGGTGGATTTATCCTGCAGGTGGCAGTATTCCTGATTGTTTCGCTGGGAATGTTGATATTCACGAGACCCTTTGCAATGAAATACATAAATGCAACACATTTCAAAACAAACTATGAAGGGATCATTGGTAAGATTGTCCGTATTACCCAGAATGTTGATAACATCAGTGCAACAGGTACTGCTGTGGTAAATGGTCAGGAATGGACAGTCAGATCCACACAGGACGATATTCTGATTCCGGCAGGAAGTCTGGCTAAGGTCGTCAGTATATCGGGAGTAAAATTAATTGTAGAAAAATATGAGGAGGAGAAAGTGCAATGATTTTCTTGATTTTATTATTTGTAGTGATTATTATTTTAGCAAGCAATGTACGTATTGTACCACAGGCGAGTGCATATGTTATTGAAAGACTGGGCGGATATTCTACAACCTGGGGTGTAGGTCTTCATTTCAAGATGCCTTTTCTTGACAGAGTAGCCAAGAGAGTGAATTTAAAGGAACAGGTAGTTGACTTCCCACCACAGCCCGTTATCACAAAGGATAACGTTACCATGCAGATTGATACTGTTGTTTTTTTCCAGATTACAGATCCCAAGATGTATGCATACGGCGTAGATAATCCTATTGTTGCAATCGAGAAGCTGACAGCTACTACACTTCGTAACATTATCGGTGATATGGAACTTGACCAGACTCTGACATCCAGAGAGGTCATTAATACAAGCATGCGTTCCGCACTGGATGTAGCTACTGACCCATGGGGTATCAAAGTGAATCGTGTTGAGTTAAAGAACATCATTCCTCCTGAAGCAATCAGAAATGCAATGGAGAAGCAGATGAAGGCAGAACGTGAGAGACGTGAAGCTGTTACAATCGCAGAAGGCGAGAAGAAGTCCAGTATTCTGGTTGCAGAAGGTAAGAAAGAATCTGCAATTCTGGAAGCTGAGGCTGAGAAGCAGGCAGCTATCCTTCGCGCAGAAGCTGAGAAGGAGAAGCGTATCAAGGAAGCAGAAGGCCAGGCAGAAGCAGTACGTATCGTTCAGCAGGCAAATGCAGAAGGTATCAGATTCTTAAAAGAAGCCGGTGCAGATCAGGCGGTTCTTACGATCAAGAGCCTGGAAGCATTTGAAAAGGCAGCTAACGGTCAGGCAACCAAGATCATCATTCCATCCGAGATTCAGGGTGTAGCAGGACTTGCCAAATCTCTTGGAGAGGTGTTAAAGTAATAACTGAATACAGGGGGACAACAGCGATGACGAAAATAATGATATTGGAAGACAGCATAGACAGCCTCAAGGCATTGAAAGTCATAGTGGAATCAGTATCAAAAGACATTGCTGTTGTTCCTGTAAAGAGTCTGGAAGAGGCAAGAGCAGCATTGCAGGATGAGGCGAACCTTTTCCAGGCTTTTCTTTTGGATATTAATCTGGATGAGCAAAAGCCGCAGGATGCATCCGGGATGGATTTTGCCAGAGAAGTGAGAAATGACAGCAGGTATGTATTTACGCCGGTTATTATGATTACTTCCCTTGCCAATCTGGAACTGGCTGCTTACAGGGAGCTGCATTGTTACCAGTATATTCTGAAGCCATATCAGAGAGAAGAGATTGAGAAGCTGATACAGAAAGTGCTTTTCCAGACAGGAGAGAGTAAGGAGCCTTTCGTTCTGGTGAAGAAAGATGGTATCAACTATAAGATTTACTGTAAAGATATTCTGTATCTTCATGCAATTCCAAGGGGAATCTGTCTGGTATTGACGAAAGAGACAATGAAAGTGCCATATCTTTCTATTAAACAGATTATGGAGAAGCTGCCTGAGGGACAGTTCGTGCAGTGTCACCGTATGTATGTGGTAAATCGAAGCTTTATTGATTATGTAGATATCGTGAATCGTATTATCCACATGAAGAATTCTCAGGAAGTGGAAATAGGCATAACGTATAAAACAGAGATAAGGGGGCTGCTTCATGTCTGAATTTGCTGAACTTGGCAGGAAATTATTTTACAGAGTCTTTTGCGTGATGGCACTGATCATAGCAGTTTACCTGATTGTGGATCTGTATCTGAGTCATACACTGGATATCAAGGTCATTATATTATTTGGCATTCTGCTTGCTGTTATATTCTTTGGATG
Source organism: Agathobacter sp. (assembly GCA_963596435.1). Taxonomy (GTDB): domain Bacteria; phylum Bacillota; class Clostridia; order Lachnospirales; family Lachnospiraceae; genus COE1. The sequence goes on along the minus strand of CAVBMG010000005.1, from coordinate 10,774 downwards.
GTGGGACTGGCTGGCTAATTATTCCATATTAAAGAGACAGGAAGAAGAGCTGAAGATATACAAACTCTATATTCATCCGCTGGAAGAGCTGACTAAGGATATCAGAGCCAGACAGCATGAATTCGATAATCACATGAATGCAATTCTGAATATGCATGTGACAATAGACAATTATGATGAATTGGTTGCAGCACAGTCTGCATACTGTAAGGAAATATATGAGGCAAAAGGCGTCAGTACGCCGGCGCTTCTTCGTATCTCGGATAAAATTCTTGCAGGCTTCCTGTACAGTAAGATTCTTGGTACACCATCATATACAAAAGTGGAGATTCAGGTACTCAGTCAACGAATTATTACATCTGTGTCAGAACACAATCTGGTGGAAATACTGGGAACGCTGGTGGATAATGCCTTTGAAGCGGCGACACCGCAGCTGCCTCTGGTGGAAATGGTGCTGGATTCCAGAGAAGATAAGCTGATCTTCATGATTCGTAATCAGGTGCAAGGCTTGACGATGGGGGATATCTCAAGATTTTTTCAGAAAGGATATACGACCAAGGATAATAGAGAATGTAGGGGACTTGGGCTATATCAGGCAAATATGATTGCACAGCAGTTTGGTGGAGAGATTACAGTAGAATTGACCGATGGCGAGGAGAGTCAGGAGATTTGTTTCAGAGTGGAAATCTAAAAAACCTTGAAACCGAATCAGCTTCAAGGAATTTCATGGGTTGGGCTATTCAATTCAAATAGTCAACAGCTTGTAGGGGAATCGAACCCCTGATTCCGCCGTGAGAGGGCGGCGTCTTAACCGCTTGACCAACAAGCCATTTGTTGTTTTGTCGTCCGTATCTTGCCGACTTGTTTATATTACTACAGGTCAAACTAAAATGCAAGCATTTTTTTTATTTTTTTGAAAAAATTTGTAATGTGAATTTTGAATCTATAAAAATGTTAACGATTTTTTCATATTTATAATCTTGTTATGTAACTTTAGTTACTGTATAATAGATATAATCTATTGGTGCACATTGTGCGCTATCGCAGCTACTGTACGTTCTGTACGGTATAATCACATGTTTTTACAAAGAAAGGATGATATAGATTGGGAAGAAAGAGTGAAGAGGCTATCAGAAACTTTACGCATAAATATTCACAGATCTGTGTAGATAATAATGCAATTAATCCGGAGCTGTTCAGCGAATATGGTGTAAAGAGAGGATTGCGAGATAAGAACGGTAAGGGCGTATTGTCCGGATTGACTAATATTTCCATGATCAAATCGTCAGAAGAGATAGATGGTAAGAGCGTTCCCTGTGATGGTGAGTTATATTACAGAGGTTATAATATCTTTGACCTTGTAAGAGGCTTTCAGGCAGACGGCAGATTTGGCTTTGATGAATGTGCATATCTTTTACTGTTCGGTGATCTGCCGACAGCCGATCAGCTGATGGATTTTAAGAAGACACTTGCCTACAGCATGACATTGCCTACGAACTTCGTAAGAGATGTTATCATGAAGGCGCCCAGCCACGATATTATGAATTCTTTGACCAAGAGTGTACTGACTCTTGCATCTTATGATGATAATGTATCCGATCTGTCATTAGACAATGTGCTGAGACAGAGCCTGATGCTTATCAGTGTATTTCCCATGTTATCTGTATACGGCTATCATGCCTATAACCATTATGAGTGTGATGACAGCTTATATATTCACAGACCGGACCCGACACTTTCCACAGCAGAGAACTTACTCAGAATGTTAAGACCGGATAAATCCTATACACCGACAGAGGCGAAGGTACTGGATGCGGCACTTGTATTACATATGGAACATGGCGGCGGTAATAACTCTACCTTTACGACCAGAGTCGTTACAAGTTCAGGTTCTGATACCTATTCTGTTATTGCAGCTGCATTGTCTTCCCTGAAAGGACCAAAACATGGCGGTGCTAATATTAAGGTAGTACAGATGATGGAAGACTTACGCAGAAATGTGGAAGACACCACAGATGAAGATGCTGTACGTGCATATCTGTATCGTCTGCTGAATAAGGAAGCTTTCGATAAGAGCGGACTGATCTATGGTATGGGACATGCGGTATATTCCATTTCAGACCCAAGAGCCAGAGTATTCAAGAGTTTCGTAGAGAAGCTGGCTGATGAGAAGAAGCATCATAAAGACTTTGAACTGTATTCCATGATCGAGCGTCTGGCGCCGGAAGTAATTGCTGAGAAGTGCAGAATCTACAAGGGCGTTAGTGCAAACGTTGACTTTTACAGCGGCTTCGTATACAGTCTGCTTGGTATTCCACTTGAACTGTATACACCTATCTTTGCAATCGCCAGAATCGTAGGCTGGAGCGCACATAGAATGGAAGAGCTGATTAATGTAGATAAGATCATCAGACCTGCCTATAAGAGCATCGTGACATTGAAGCCTTATCAGACTTTGAAAGAGCGTTCCACACCGAAGCTGGATGGAAAAGACAATAAAGTCTATAAAATTGAAATGAACTCATAATATCTGTAAAAAAGGCACGGAAATGTATCAAAGTATACACCTCCGTGCCTTTTTGGGTAATAGGAACAATATAAACGGTTAATCAATAATAAATTTGTTCATGTGATTTTTGAGTGCATCCGCTGTTAAAGCAAGACTCTTGGAATCCTGTTTTACATCTGCACTGTTTTTGGATACAGTATTGGACAATTCCTGGATATTGGCAGCTGTAGCTTCTATTTCCGTAGCAGATGCAGATTGCTCCTGCGTAATGGCAGCCATGTTTGTTGACACATCATTTACGTGATAAATCTGGTCAATGATATTATGGACGATGTCATCTGTCTGTTTGATACTTTCATATATTTTATTAAATTGAGCAGTAGCAGAATCAACTGCATCGGAACTTGTTTTAATCTGCTGCATACTCTGCTGGCTGCAGGATACGGTCTGTTCTATCTGATGAACGACAGTACTGATCAATACGGAAATCTCATTTGCCGCAGAAGCAGAGGTTTCCGCAAGCTTTTTGATTTGTGTGGCAACTACAGCGAAACCGCTGCCGGCTTCACCTGCTCTTGCGGCTTCAATACTTGCATTCAGAGATAGTAAATTGGTTTCTTCTGCGATATCTCTGATAGCAGTGGTAATTTCATCGATTTTCACAGCGGCAGATCCTACATTAGAGATAGACTGTTCAAGCTGGGACATGCTTTGCGTTACATTTTGCATACATTCTGTAACATGGGACATACTGTTCTGCCCATCGGTAACAGAGGAAATCGTATTTTCCATATTTTGAAGAGCATGACTTCCGGCTTCATTAGTTTCAGCAACTACTTGTGCCAGAGTTGTTGCATTATCTGCAATGACATTGATAGAATCAGCAAGCTCTTCAAGAGTAAGGCGCATCTGTTCCATTGATTCAGCCTGTCCGGAAGCTGAATCGTATAAGGTGGCAGCTACATGCTGGCTGGATCTTGCCTGGGAATCCATTTCAGCAGCAACTCTGGAGACAGTACCCAGTACGTCGCGCATGGTCTTTAAGAAGATTTGCATGTTTTTTGCCATCAGGGACATTTCATCATTGCCGATAACATCAATATCTACTGTGAAATCTCCGTCTGTGATAGTTTCAATAGCGGTTGTCATAGTATGTATAGGTTTAGTGATATGGTTAATCAAGAGGGTCATGCAGACACACAGGATGATGATAACGGCAAGACCGATTCCTATTAATACAATCTGCAGTCTGGTTATATCAGAGTATATATTGGACTCTAAGCCACGGGATATGATATACCAGTTAGTGCCGGGAATATTCTGGATATTGACCATATAAGTACCATCAACAGAGCCATACTGTACAGATGATATATTGTCGGATGATACATCTGTATACAGATTCTGATAAAAATAATCTGAGCATTCTGCAACAGAAGTACCTGCCAGAGATGAATCCTTATGTGCCAGAATGGAAGAGGACACCGTATCCAGGATAAAAGCATCTCCATTACCGGCTACTTCCATGGTTTCAACAATTTCAGAAAGAACAGAGAGACTCACATCAGCGGCTGCTACGGCAGTTTTTCCATTGAGATTATCAATGCGGCGGCTGGCAGTTACAATGTATTCTCCTGTCAGAGCATCAATATAAGGTTCTCCAAATTCGAAAGTATCGTGATTTAATCCTTCCGTGTACCAGGTGGATTGGCGAATATCTGTTTCGGGCTCCCAGCCGGAAGCATCCAGCACGGAACCGTCATCATATCCGATATACATGCCATTTGGAAAATCTTCATAAGTGTTTAAAAATTGTGCTTCGTAAGTAAGAATCTGCGCATCAGACATTTTAAGATGAAGAATACTATCGACAGCGGTATCCAACACAGTCAGATTAGATGTTTCCCAGGATAGTACCTGATTGACGCTGGCTGAGCCTTCTGCCCTCATTAAATTATCTGTTTTGTCCTGTATAATCTTTTTGAATTGTACATAAACAATCGTTAAAATTAAGACAAATGAAAATGCAACTAAAGGCAGAAAAAGAGCCAGAAGCTTGTTTTTTATACTGCTTGTTTTTTTACAGTTACTCATAACATACCTCCATTTATGTATAAAATTATGTATATTTTACACAATGTACGCAAAAATATCAATTGTTTAATAAAAAAACAGAATATTTATAAACTTTTTAAAATCTGATCAAGATAAGTGACCAGCACATGAGAAACTCCGTCTATATAAGTGAAGGGGCAAAAGGAATTCCAAAGAATATGGAAAAGTGAGGAGAAAAGAGATGGAAGATAAGGAAATTCTTGGCTTGTACTGGAGTCGGTCGGAGAATGCCATAGCAGAGACCCGGAATAAATATGGGCGGTATCTGCGCAGCATTGCAGTAAGGATTCTAAGAAACAAAGAGGATGCTGAGGAATGCGAGAGTGATACATACATGAAAGCCTGGGACAGGCTTCCACCGGATAAGCCGGATATTTTGTCAGCTTTTCTGGGAAAAATCACACGTAATCTGTCGCTAGACCTCTATGAAAAGAAAAATGCACAGAAGCGTGGAGGTGGTGAGATACCGCTGATTCTGGAAGAACTGGAGGAATGTCTGTCAAGTCAGGATAATCCAATGCAGGGAATTGAGAAGCATATGGTAGTGACTGATGTTCTGAATCAGTTTCTGGAAGGGCTGGCTCGTGATAACCGTAATATATTTATCAGAAGATACTGGTATGCAGATTCGGTGAAAGAAATAGCCAGCCGCTATAATATCAGTGAGAGCAAGGTGAAAATGACGCTTGCAAGAGACAGACAGAAATTAAAAGCATGTCTGGAACAGGAGGGAATCGAGATATGACGAAACAGGATAGAAGTATGGAGTTATTAAGAAATATTGGAGATGTGAAAGAGCAGTATATTGCAGATGCTGACAGCAAAAAGAAAGTGAGGAAATTTACAATGAAGAAATCCATGTATACAGGTATGATAGCAGCTTGTCTGGCGGTCGTGGTAGTGGCAGGAGGCGTAGTAAATTATAATAAAAAGTCACAGGAAGAGAATGTGCAGATACCCAATCCGTATATAGAATGCCAAAACCTGACAGATGCGTCAGAAATTGCAGGTTTTGATATGTCTGCTCCAGACAGATATCTTGACAGTGCTTCAACAGAGATAGAAGCAATCGAGCAGGATATGATTCAGATTATGTATCTGGATGCAGAAGGCAATGAGATATTCAGAATCCGTAAAGCAACAGGTACAGAGGATGTCAGCGGTGATTACAATACCTATGAGCAGGAGCTGAATGAGGAATATGATGGAATGACAGTAACATTAAAGGGCAATGCAGATACCTATAGTGTTGTGACCTGGAATAATGGTGAATTTACCTATGCAATTGATGCACAGGACAATCCACTGACGAAAGAACAGGTCATTGAGTTGATAAATCTTGTCCAGTAAAATATTTTCAACAGAAATAAAGAAAAGGTAACACGACCATTAAAACTTTATAATATTTTCCTTTTTAATATGATCGTTTCACCATTGTTGATGAAGGGACAAGTCAAGGAAGTCGATTATGGTACTTTTATGAGCATGATCGAAGACAAGAATATTGGAGAAGTCCAGATTGATGATTCCCAGATCGTATTTACAGACAAGGATAATCAGCAGGTCTATGAGACAGGAGCCATGAACGATCCGACACTGACACAGAGACTCTATGACTGCGGCGCCAAGTTTACCAAGGAAGTAGAGCAGGCAAGTTCACCACTGTTGAATATTTTTCTGACTGTAATTCTGCCACTGTTGATTTTTATCGGACTGGGGCAGTATATGAGCCGTAAGCTGATTGAACAGGCAGGCGGCAAAGACGCTATGAGCTCTGGCATGGGCAAGAGCAATGCCAAGGTGTATGTGCAGTCTACACAGGGTATTCATTTCAGTGATGTAGCCGGTGAGGACGAAGCAAAGGAAAACTTAAAAGAAATCGTAGATTATCTGCACAATCCGGACAAGTACACAGAGGTAGGTGCATCTATGCCAAAAGGCATTTTACTTGTAGGCCCTCCCGGAACTGGTAAAACAATGCTGGCTAAGGCAGTAGCCGGTGAAGCCAATGTACCTTTCTTCTCCATATCAGGTTCTGAATTCGTAGAGATGTTCGTTGGTATGGGCGCTTCCAAGGTACGTGACCTGTTCAAACAGGCAAAGGAAAAGGCACCCTGTATTGTCTTTATTGATGAGATTGATGCAATCGGTAAGAAGAGAGATGGACAGATTGGCGGCAATGATGAAAGAGAGCAGACCCTGAACCAGTTGCTGACAGAGATGGATGGATTTGAAGGCAATAATGGCGTTATGATTCTGGCTGCAACGAACAGACCGGAGTCACTGGATCCTGCCCTGACCAGACCCGGACGATTTGACCGCCGTGTACCGGTTGAACTTCCTGACTTACAGGGGCGTGAAGCCATTCTTAAAGTGCATGCAAGAAAGATCAAGGTATCTGATGATGTGGATTTCCATACGATTGCGCGTATGGCATCCGGTGCATCCGGTGCAGAGCTTGCCAATATTGTAAATGAAGCAGCACTGAGGGCAGTTCGTGATAACCGTACAATTGTTACGGAAGCTGATCTGGAAGAAAGTATTGAAACAGTCATAGCCGGTTATCAGAAGAAGAATGCAGTCCTTTCCGAACAGGAGAGAAAGGTAGTATCCTATCATGAAATCGGACACGCGCTGGTGGCTGCTATGCAGAGTCATTCTGCTCCTGTACAGAAGATTACGATTATTCCTAGAACATCAGGCGCTTTAGGCTATACTATGCAGGTAGAGCAGGGAGATAAGTATCTGATGACGAAGCAGGAGATTGAGAATAAGATTGCTACCTTTACCGGTGGCAGGGCAGCAGAGGAAGTTGTCTTTGGCGAGATTACAACAGGTGCTTCCAATGATATTGAACAGGCAACGAAGCTGGCAAGAGCCATGATTACCAGATATGGTATGAGTGATTCTTTTGATATGACTGCAATGGAGACTGTAACGAACCAGTATCTGGGTGGAGATACCTCTCTTGCATGCTCCGCAGATACACAAAAAGAGATTGACCGTCAGGTGGTTGAGGTCATCAGGACACAGCATGAAAAGGCAAAGAAGATTCTGCAGGAAAACCGTACTAAGCTGGATGAACTGGCGCAGTATCTGATTGAAAAGGAAACGATTACAGGTGAAGAATTTATGGCAATTCTGGAGAAAGAAGGAGGCGCACAGTAATGAGGAGACGTTCTGAATTTAACTGGCTGGAGCTGCTGGAGGGAGTCTTGCTTATTCTGCTTGGTATATTCAGCTTTACCAGACCAGGCAGTGCACTGACAGGAGTGGTAATTCTCTATGGATTCATAGCCATGATAACGGGAATTGTGGATATTGTGCTGTATGTAAAAATCGAGAAACATACAGGCTTTGGACCGACGATATCGCTGGTATCAGGTATACTCAGCGTTATGGCAGGTGTTATGCTTTTGTGCTATCCTGATGCAGGAACATGGATTCTTACCTTACTGATCCCGATATGGTTTATCGCACATTGCATCTCCAGACTCTCTCATCTGAGGCTGCTTCGATTGCTGGCAGGAAGCTTCAGCTATTATTTTACACTGATTGTAAATATTATCGGCATCATTCTTGGCTGCCTGATGATCTGCAATCCATGGTTTACACTCATGTCCGTAGACTGGATCATCAGTCTGTATCTAGTACTGCTGGGCATAGACAGCGTGATACTGGCATGTCTTAAATAATGAGGAAATGTAGGCAATATTTGAATTAGTAAAAGGTATGGAGCTTGTCAAACTCCATACCTTTTGTATTAATCTTTCCAATATTGTTCAATTAATTCCAATGCTTCAGAATCGCTTTTTGAGAAAACTTCTTCAATTTGCTGTTTGGTAGAATCTTTGGATAATCCCATTTTTTGACACATTCTGATAGCACCAATTAATTCGCCTGTTTTTTGCCCTTGGTGGATGCCTCTTTGCTCACCAATTAATTCACTTTCTTCTCTCATTTGTTCAATAGCCAGACACATGTCAATTTCCTCCTTCCCATCGGGGTAGCTAAATTTAGAGCCAGTTATGATTCTGATGATATCTACAGCGGATTTTTCCACACTTCGAAATCTATTATCCGTATAAAGTATTTCATTTAGTTTATTTTTATCATTAGAGTATTTGATATATTTTAGTATTTCACGCAGATTTGTTTGAAACTGATTGATTTCACTATCTGTTAGATGATATGGTGCAATTAAATTAATATGATAATCTGGTGCCAGAGCAAGTATTTTATCATCACATTCAGAATACATTTCACGAAGACTGACAGGGGCGTCCCATTCTTTGGAGTCAAAATATAGAACGAGAGTAATCACAGGTAAAATGCGATCCTCTTTGCGAAACCCACTTAAAAATTCATCGGATGTTTTTTTTAAATCATTTGATTTTAATGCATTTGCAGATTGCGATACTTGCTGGGTAAGCTGGAGAAAATCATATAATCCATTCTTGACTGGCATTGCATAGTTAATTTTGGATTCGTTTTCAATAGCCAGAATACAATAAGCTGTTTGACCATCGCTTTTGGCTGCTAATAATTTCATAATATCCCTGTATTTTTGAACAGGTACAATAGAATGTCCAGAACCGTAGGGAAGGGCTATTTGTGTTGTGTCCAATTCCCGAAGCTGTTCTGGTTGAATGATTTGTTCGCCATGATAGATGAACTGATTAAATACGTCAGCAAAAATGGGAGAGCGGCTTATATATTCCTTTGTTACTGTATCTTTTTTTCCCACGTAGTTATTATACCTCTTTTTCTATGATGTTGCATTAATAATATCGTTCCAGTGCACTGTAGGTGCATTATAAACATTAAAAAAACAGAAAGCAATCCAAATGTAAAAACTCGTACTTTATTTTGTAAAAAGGCTATGGTACAGCAAGTAGAATAAGTTGTAATTCATATTTTTTGATAGTACAATAACATATAGATGACAGAAAGGCATGAGATAATATGAGAAAAGGTATATTGTTCGGACTGTGTCTGATTATGGCAATATTGTGCATTGTTTACGGATTTATTGTAAAGGCAGCAGGTTCGGGAACAGGCTTTTATATAATATGGTTTGTGATAGCGGCGGTATTGGTTGGAATTGGTGTAATCATACATTGGCAGTTATGGAGCAGGATACCGTTTGGAATCCGTATTATAGCTATAGTATTGTGTGGTATTTTTCTTCTTTCATTTGTAATCATAGAAGGCTGTGTAGTCAGCCATATGCATGATAAGGGCGAAGACGGACTTGATTATATCATTGTCCTTGGTGCGCAGGTGCGACAGAATGGACCAAGCGTTGTATTACAGTACAGACTGGATGAAGCAGTAAAGTATCTGAATGATAATCCTGACACGATGTGCATTGTTTCCGGTGGACAGGGCTATAATGAGCCCTGCACGGAAGCGCAGGGAATGGCAGAGTATCTGGAGAAAAAGGGAGTTTCTAAAACGCGGATTCTGATGGAGACAGAATCGACAACGACTGCGCAGAATATTTCTAACAGTATGCAGTATATCAGGGAAGGTGCCACAGTTGGAATCATAACGAACAATTTCCATATGTTTCGTGCCCTTCAGATTGCAAAGAAGCAGGGACTCACACAGGTATATGGAATTGCAGCGAAATCAAAGGCTTTATATTTACCCAACAATATGTTAAGGGAATATCTGGCTGAGATAAAATACTTAATAGTGAAATAAGGAGGTTACAGAGTATGATGATCAGAATGAAGAGAGCAATTAAGAAACTTATGAACCAGATTGATGCGGGTGAATTTACCGGAAGGGAGATTCTACTGACAGGCTGTGTACTTTTCCTGCTTGGAATGGTACTGGGAATTTTTGGCTCACCAAGAAAGAGAATGGTGATTGCAAGTAATAATGGCAATACCAGAAACAGCGGCAATAATAATGGAAAAGCAGATAAAAAAGAGCAGGAACAGTCAGAAACAGAAGAAAACTAAATAACATGAAATAATTATTCCTGCAGCAGTGCAGCTCCTGCGCCCAGCATATCATGATTGAGCAGCACACAGACAGATAGAAGAATCATCACAGAATGCTTATGATAAGGGTAAATGTCATATTTATGGTCATATTGTAAAATGCATTTTCTATAAAACACCTATTTCCTACTAAACC
>CAVBMG010000004.1:101716-103038 GCA_963596435.1 Agathobacter sp. | reverse complement strand
TCAATTATCTCAACCGAGAGGTGTTTACTCAAGGTGCGAGTTATTTACCTGATACTTTGCAACATGAGGAAAAGTTAAATGAAGATTTATTTTTTTCTTCCGTAAAATGTGATTATTTTACAGTTGCTCCAGTAGAGGTGGCATTACAGTTTGCATTTGAAAAACAAGTAGAGAGGTGTTATGCGTTAAATAACAACAGCTTACCGTTTGGATGTCATGCATGGGCTAGATACAATTATTCATTTTGGAAGCCGTATATTGAAAAATACGGGTATAACTTGAGTCAAATTAGTGCAAATGAAAATGAAGATTTTGCATTGGCAGGTTTATATGAGTTTTTTGAAAGATATTCATATTTATGGAATAATAAGGATTTATCTAGTAAAGTTAGAAAGTATTTGTTAGATTTTTTGCCACGGCAATCCAAAGGATATGTTTTGTTTGGTTGTGGCTATTGGGGTATTGCAATAGAGAAATGGTTTACTGCATGTGGTATTCCAATTATGGCATTTTCAGATAACAATGTGAATATACAAAAAAGGAAGATAGATAATTATACGGTTATAAGACCAAAAAATTTAGTTGATTTAAAGGACAATATAATTCTAATTGCTTTATATGAGCACTGTGATAGTGTTCAAGGACAATTGGACGAAATGGGATTAAAATATGGTCAAAATTTTATTACACTGTTTGATCTTATGAAAGAAATAGGAGTGATATTGGAGGAAGAAATATGAAAAAAATCGTACTGGTAACGTCAATAGCTCCTAAAAACATAGCAAATCAACAGGAGGCAATTAACTCATGGATAACAAATGGCTTCCAGGTTATTTCTTGTAATAGTAGTGGTGAGATACATGAAGTCCGAGAATTTTTTCCCAAAGTGGAATTTATTGAGGTAACTAGAGATGCCAGACAAATAATAGGAAGGCCATGTCCGTACATTTACGATATGCTTCAAATTTTAAAAGAAAAGATAGATAGCGTTGGTGGCATTATAAATTCAGACATTTATATGCAAAAAATTTCTAAAGATTTATATAATTATATATATAGAGAAGCCTTGGATAAGGTTCTTTTTATGAGAAGAAATGATGTTGATAAATTAGAAGATGCAGAAACATTAGATTCTACAATGTATATTGGAGGCATCGATTTCTTTTTATTAAATAAAAAAAATATTGAAATGATAAACGATGACGGTTTAATAATGGGACAAATTGTATGGGATTACTGGCTTCCCATTTTTTTTTCAATTAATCATATTCAAATAAAAGAAGTTGTTAATCCTGTTCTTTTTCATAAACGGCATCCTGTAC
>CAVBMG010000004.1:0-101706 GCA_963596435.1 Agathobacter sp. | reverse complement strand
ATCCTGTACAATGGAACGCTGGAGATGTTGATTATATTTGTCAGGGTTTATGCCATAAATATTTTAAAGATGTAGAAGATAAAAATGCTGTTTTTTTTATAAAAGATTTTTTTTGGAATATAATGTCTAGAACTGATTTGCAGATTTGTTTTGTCCCAGATGAAATGAGAAGAAAAAGAGTTGCTGTTAAGGCTGGAGATAGAACTATTGAGCATTGGACTTTACAAACACATAAAAAAATAGATTTTTATAAAAAAGGCGATCTTATAGAGAAAGAGTATGATTATGTGATAGAAATCCCCTATTTTACTATAGTTACATGCACTATGGTTGATTTATGCCTTTGGATTGCAGAATGCTATAATCTTAGGCATATGAAACTTGCCGTATATTGGAGGGGAAACATTTCTCATAAGTTAAAACCTGAAAATTGTAATGAAAAATTATTAAAGAAATTTAATCATGAAATTAATTCAATATCTATATCATCTGTATTTCAAAAAAATGTAAACGAGAAAAGTAATATATATCAGATCTGTGTTAGTAGTATTTCTATAGAGGAAGATACTGAGAAAATATGGGAGAGTCAAAAAATCAAAGGAAAGATATATGTATATCCAGCAGGATATATTGCACAAAATTGGGTCTTGAAATACGGGAAGATAGATAAAGATGTAAAACTTCTGGGTTTTGTTGATTCTTCTGTGCAAATGCAGAAAAGAATAATTGTGGGATTGTATGTATCCGACCCAGATGTTCTCAGAAATTTGCAAGAATATGATAAGGTAATTATTATTTCGAATATGTATGCAGATGAGATATATAAATCGTTGATTAGTAAAATTCCAGAGGATAAAATAGTGGTATGGAATGAATATGATGCAAAAAAGTGGATAAAAATGAATGGGGAGAGAGAATGCTAATAGCAACATCATTAATGTATTCACAAGATGAATATGAGATTCAAAAGCAAATTAAGGCAATACAAACATGGAAAAACATAGGTTTTGAGGTTATTTCTTGTAATGTGGCTGAAGAAATCAAATTACTTCGGCCTTTTTTTCAAGAAATCACTTTTGTAGAGCTTGCACGTTCAGGAAAAGAACAGACGGGAAAGCCCTTTCCATATATTTATGATATATTACAGGCATTAAAGCATAATTGCCACAATAATAAAGGAGAAATATGTGGTATTATCAATTCTGACATTTTTTTAAAACATTTGCCCATAGAAGCATTACAATCTCATTTTTATTCAACTCCTGATACAGTTTTGATTTTACACCGCTATGATATTGAAAATGAATTGGATACAGAAGGTGAGTACTATTTCTCTGGAATTGATGTTTTTTTCTTTTTAAATGATTATATAGATGTTTTTCCCGATAAAGAATTTATGTTGGGAAGACCAGAATGGGATCATTGGTTTTTAGGGGAAGCTGTAAAAGCAGGTATGAAGGTTAGAGAGATAAAGAATAAACTTGCCTTTCATGTAAAGCATAAGCAACGGTGGACACCATCAGAAAGCAATAAGATGGCTAGTAAAAGCAGAAAAAAGAATATATGTCTAAGTGAAACATATTATTTTGAGACAAATGAGATTATGGCTGATTTGTCCAATAGAATTTTCTTGAAGGGTAGTGTGTTGATAGGTCATGATAAATTACTGATTCGTAATGGAAGTTTTTATGATGATGTAGAACGTAGGGATATTTTACAATGGGAAAGGGAAGTTTATGAAAGAGAAAAGGATGTTGAAAGCGTAGGTTTAGTATATTTCAAAAATTCAAAGGCATACAGAATATGTGCCTTACATAGGGAAATAGTTTCTAATGACCAGAATAAGGTAATTCTTGGTAATATATTTCCACAAGAAAGAAGTGAAGGTTCTATTTTAAGATATGTTGATTTTAGGCAACTTGATTTTGTCAAAAACTTAGGGAGAGTATATATATATCCTGCGGGAAGAGCAGCGAGACTTTTGCTGGATTGCATAGATACATATCATATTCCGGTATTAGGATTAGTTGATAAAGATAAGCAATTATGGGACACAGAATGTCAGGGACATAGGATTAACAGTTTGGAAGCATTATTGAATGGAGATACTTTTGATCATGTGTTGATTGCAACTAATTTATATGTGAAAGAAATATATCAATCATTAAAAGAAATAGTTGATGAAGAAAAATTGATTGTAATCTAAAAAATTGATTTAGAAGAGTTTATTGATACTATAGGAGAAGAAAGGGAGTTTCAACAGTTGACGCTGTTGGAATTGTAAGTATGTAAATTTTCAATTTTACGGTTATAACCGCAAAACATAATTGATAACACACAATAATCGGGGTACAATATAATTGTGGAGGCGATTTATATGATTAATAGACCACTTTACATGGATAAGATCATGACATATGTGGACACTCCTTTTGTAAAAGTGCTTACAGGGATTCGGCGATCGGGAAAATCTACAATTATGAAGATGATTATGGAAAAGCTTGAAAATGAGAGGCACATTCCAAAAGGAAATATTATCTCTATGCGTTTTGATTCCATGGAATATGAAGATATGACTGCAAAGCAGATGTTTGAGATGATAAAAGCAGGATTGTGTGATCAGGGCAGAACATATCTTTTTTTGGATGAAGTTCAGGAAATAAGTGGATGGGAGAAAGTTGTAAATTCTTTTTTGGGAGAATATGATGTGGACATATATGTTACCGGTTCCAATTCCCGTATGATGTCTTCAGAGATTGCTACATATCTTACAGGGAGATATGTTTCCTTTCAGGTATATCCACTTTCTTTTGAAGAATATCTTTCTTTTAGAAGAGAAGTAACAGAGGTGAAAAATCCACATCAGGAGCTTGCTGATTATGTCCGTTTAGGTGGTTTTCCGGCAACGCATTTGAGAGCATATTCTCAGGATGAAGTTTACACAATTGTACGTGATATTTATAATTCTACCATTTTCTCAGATATCGTAAAAAGAAATCAAATTCGTAAAGTAGATCAGCTGGAACGAGTTGTAAAATATACTTTTTCAAATGTGGGTAATACTTTCTCGGCAAAGTCCATTTCTGATTATTTAAAGTCTGAGAAACGTTCTATTGATAATGAGACTGTATACAGCTATCTTGAGAAACTCGAGAAAGCTTATATTTTACATCGGTGTTCCAGATATGATCTGCAGGGAAAAGAAATTCTCAAGACGCAGGAGAAATTTTATCTTGCAGATACCTCTTTGCGCTATTCTGTATTAGGGTATGGACCTGATAGTGTAGCATCGAGCCTGGAAAATGTTGTATATTTGGAATTATGCAGGCGTGGATATAAGGTTTATATAGGTAAGACGGCAGACGGAGAGGTCGATTTTGTTGCCAGCCGACAGGGAGAAAAATTGTATGTGCAGGTAACACAGGAAATTCATTCTGAAAGGACAGAAAAGCGAGAGTATGAACGCCTACTGGAGATAAAGGATAATTATCCTAAATATGTTTTGAGGACAGATGAATTTGTGAGTGGAAATTATGAAGGAATTAAAACCATGCATATTGCAGACTTTCTGTTGAGTAAAGATTTTTAGGGAGTTTATACGAGGGGAATGTGAGGATGAATCTATACAATAACGAAATATATCAACAGGATATAGAATTAGCAATAAATTTTGAACAACTCAATAAATTAATGGGTAGTAAAATTTTAATTACCGGTGCTACAGGTATGATTGCATCGGTGATCATTGATATTCTTATGCAGTATAATAATATCATAAATGACTCTTCTCAAGGTATCCATATCATTGCTATCAGTCGTAATGAGGAAAAAGCCAGGGAACGTTTTGCTCCCTATTGGGATAGTGACTTTTTCACCTACTTTTCCCATGATATATCACAACCTTTACCGGAGTTAGGGGATATTGACTATATTCTTCATGCAGCAAGCAATACGCATCCAAGGGCTTATGCGACTGATCCGATTGGTACAATTACTGCCAACGTATCGGGTACATATGAGCTTTTATCCTATGCTGCAGAGCATCATTGCAGGCGTTTTCTGAGTTTCTCTTCCGTAGAAATCTATGGAGAGAACAGAAAAGATGTGGACAAGTTCGAGGAATCTTACCTGGGATATATTGACTGTAACACTGTTAGAGCAGGCTATCCGGAGAGTAAGCGGCTTTCAGAATCTTTATGCAATGCCTTTGCAGCACAGAAGGGACAAGATTTTGTAATTGGACGTTTCTCAAGGGTGTACGGACCGACCATGGGGATGGATGATTCTAAGGCAATCGCTCAGTTTATCAGGAAAGCGGCAGCAGGTGAGGATATTGTTCTGAAGAGTGAAGGAAATCAGTTATATTCCTATACCTATGTGGTAGATGCAGCAGTGGCTGCTTTGTATTTATTATTATGTGGAAAAAGCGGTGAAGCCTATAATGTTGCGGATGAGAATTCCGAAATAACATTAAAGGAGCTTGCCAGAATTCTTGCAGAGGCAGCTGGTTCGCGTGTAGTATTTGAATTACCGGATGCAGTGGAAAAGGCAGGATATTCTACTGCTACGAAAGCACTTCTGGATACAAAGAAGATTAACGAGTTAGGATGGAGAGCCAAAACTCCTATAAAAGAGGGACTGGAGAAGACGGTTCAGATATTAAGAGACTGTAGATAAAAGGCAGCATAAGGGGGAAATGACGTGAATATAGCAGTATTGTTAGCAGGTGGTGTAGACCCTACTTTTAAGATGGATATACCCAAGCAGTTCGTAAATGTGTATAATAAGCCTATCATTGTATATACGATGCAGAAGTTCCAGAACCACCCGGAGGTGGATGCGATTATGATTGCGTGCCTAAAGGGCTGGGAGAATATGGTGCAGGCGTATGCAAAGCAGTTTCGTATTGATAAGTTAAAATGGGTCATTACAGGTGGTGTGTCAGGGCAGGACACTTCAAGACTGGCAGCAGATGAGCTGATGCACAGCTGTAAAGAGGACGATATTGTGATTATTCATGATGCAATCAGACCGTTAGTGTCAGATGAGATCATTTCAGACAGCATTCGTTCCTGCAAAAGACAGGGAATGGGGATATCTGCGGTGACATCTATGGATAATGTGATGCTGACAGATGATGGAATCTGCGGGCTGCGCTCAATTTCCCGATATGCTTTTCGAAGAATACAGACACCACAGACATATCGCCTGGGAGACTTGCAGAAATACCATAAAGAAGCGATAGAACAGGGAATTTTAAATGAAAATGATACTAATAACATGGTATCAAAATTAGGACAGAAGGTTTATTTATCCAAGGGATCTGATTTAAATATTAAGATCAATACAGTAGAAGATGTAGAGATGTTCAAGTCTTTATACAATATGGGCAATAGAGATAGGCAGGAGTAAGGTCAAGGAGGACACCTATGAACGTAGCATTGATTTTGGCAGGAGGAAGTGGAAGCAGGACGGAACAGTCTGTTCCGAAACAATTCCTGGCAATATATGATAAGCCAATTATTATTTATACATTAGAGGCTTTTCAGAATCATCCTGATGTGGATGCAATTATTGTATCCTGCATAGATGGTTGGCTGGATGTGTTGGAAGGATATGCACGGGCGTATGGGATTATGAAGCTAAAGTGGATCGTTGAAGGTGGTGAGAATGGACAGGCATCTGCAAGGAAGGCATTGTTGGAATTAGAGTCTCATTGCAGAGAGGACGATATCGTGATTATTCATGATGCAGTACGTCCTTTGATATCACAGGAGATCATAACAGACTGCATTGCAAAAGCCAGAGAATATGGTTCTGGGCTTTCTGCTGTTCGATGTCAGGAAACGATCATGCGTACAGAAGATGGAGAGAGTGGTTGCGATGGCATTGATAGAAATGATATTATGAGAGTACAGACACCACAGGCGTATCAATATGGCAAGGCATTATGGGCACATAAAGAAGCATTAAACAGAGGAATTACAAATGCAGTATATACAAATACATTAATGTTGGAATTGGGAGCAGAACTTCATTTTTCATTAGGGTCAAATAAGAATATTAAGATTACAACACTGGAAGATATAGATATTTTTAAGGCATTGTATTCCACTAAGAGAGATGCCTGGCTGAGAAGTAAAAAAGAGACAAAGTAAGGTTTGCCATAATTGAATTTACTTGCATTTCTCTTCATCTAATATTAATATAAGCATATAATTACTATTTGCTCAATTACTAATTGCACGATTAGCAAAGAAACGAGGCTATATGTTTGTAGGTAGAGAACGTGAATTGAATAAACTAAATAATATGTATGAAAGCAGTCAGTTTGAATTTGCTGTTCTATACGGAAGACGTCGGGTGGGTAAGACAACTCTGATTCGTGAATTTATGAATGAAAAGCAAGGCGTTTATTATATGGCAGTGGAAGGAACCAGAAAAGAGAACCTGAATGGTTTGTCTAAAGCACTGTTGTTCCAGAAAGGCTTACAGAAAAGTACGGCGGAGTTTCTGGATTATGAAGCCCTTTTGGATTATATCGACACTATTGCGATATCTGGTCAGCGAGTAATCATTGCAATAGATGAGTATCCATATCTTGCAGCTTCCTATCCTGCGATTTCTTCAATGCTACAGAGCCATATAGATGGATGTTGGAAGAACAGCAGGATTTTTTTGATTTTGTGTGGTTCTTCGATGAGTTTTATGGAAGAACAGGTATTGGGATATAAGAGTCCGTTATATGGAAGAAGAACAGCGCAATTTAAGATCCATCCATTTACCTTTTTTGAGTCCAGACAGATGCTGATGGATTTTTCAGCAGAAGATCAGGCAATCCTTTATGGTGTAACTGGAGGAATACCAGAGTATTTATCGCGTATCAATGAGAGATGCAATTTGGATGAGAATATTATTTATCTCTTCTTTGAGGAATCAGGGAGGTTGTTTGAAGAACCGGTGAATCTGATGAAACAAGAGCTAAAGGAACCTATGACATATCATTCCATTGTTTCTGCAATAGCCGGTGGAGCGAGCAAATTAAATGAGATTGCAACCAAGACAGGTTTGGAGACAAGTGGTTGCAGCAACCAGATATCGTCTTTGATCGCACTGGGCATTGTGAGAAGAGAAGTACCTGTCACTGAGCCTGTTACAAGTCGAAAGACATTATATTGTCTTGAGGATAGTATGTTTTTGTTTTGGTATCGCTTTGTCAGACCGAATATAAGCAGTATTAGCAGGGGAGTTGGAGAACAGGTATATCGTACATTGGTATTGCCACAATTAAGTGATTTCATGGGGCATATATTTGAAGAAATATGTAAGCAGTATCTATATTTACCAGATATTTATTCTAGGCTTCCATTTACGATTGGTGATGTAGGCCGGTGGTGGGGTAATAATCCCAGGATGAAAAGGCAGGAAGAAGTTGATCTGATGTCTGTCTTGGATAAACAGGCACTATTTGGTGAATGTAAGTGGAAGAATGAGAAGGTGGGGGTTAATGTTCTTGAGATCCTACAGGAAAGAGGCGAGTTATTTGCCTACCAGGATAAATATTATTATATTTTTTCTAAGTCTGGTTTTGATGATGCATTGATTTTATCAGCTAAACAGCTTCAAAATGTAACATTAGTTTCTTTTGAACAGATGGTTTATGAAGAAAAATGAAGGGAGTAAGCAGCATGGGTGTGTACTTTAATCCTGATAATGATAGTTTTAAACAGGCAAAGAACAGTCTGGTATATGTTGATAAGACAGGACTTTTAGAAATTTTGAATAAGAAAATTTCAACAGAAGATAAATGTATTGCTTTAAGCCATGCCAGACGATTTGGCAAATCTCATGCAGCGGGTATGATAGATGCATACTACAGTCTTGGTTCTGATTCAACAAGTCTTTTTGAAAATACAAAAATTTCCCAAAACTGTGATTACAAAAAATATATGAATAAATTTAATGTGATTCATCTTGATATTTCAACGTTTTGGGATTCTTATAAGGATAATATTGTTGAAAAGATAATCGAATATGTTTATAGAGATTTTGAACAGGTATTTGGGGATGAGTTAAATTATCAGGATAATTTTAGCTATATGCTGATGCGAATTTATCAGAAAACGAATATTCCTTTTGTAATTATTATTGATGAGTGGGATTGCGTCATTAGAAATGGCAATGACGAAGAATTAGTTCATAAATACTTGCAATTTTTACATTCCATTTTTAAATCAGAAGAGTCAAAATCTTTTCTGGCATTAGCATATGTTACAGGTATTTTACCAATCGAAAAGATAAAAGATGAATCAGCTTTGAATAATTTCAGAGAATATACTATGCTGGACTCTTATCCAATTACTGAGTTCTATGGATTTACGGAAGATGAAGTAAAAGTTCTGTGTAGAAAGTATGATATGGATTTTGAAACAGTGAAAGCCTGGTATAATGGATATTTGATTGATGGTAAGCATATGTATAATCCTAATTCTGTTGTAATTGCAATGGATAGACATAGATTTGATTCTTATTGGAAGAATACGTCTTCCTTTGAAACGATTAATACTTTCATTTCTATGAATTATGAAGGATTAAAGGACGATATCATGACAATGCTGTCAGGTGGAAAAGTATATGTTAATACCAATACCTTTCAAAATGATCTGTCAACGGTTTCTTCAAAGGATGAGGTATTAACCGCCTTAATTCATTTAGGATATTTAGGATACGATAGGGATGAAGAATCTGCTTATGTTCCTAATTATGAGGTAAAGATGGCTTATCAGGCAGATTAAGGAGAGACGTTACCATGGTACACTTTCTGGGTATGGAAATAGGATTCTTTTAGTAGAAATTAATTATGATCCTGATGGCAAAGATAAAAAACATCATACGTGTACCATAGAGGAATATGGAAAAGAAACGATACGATAGTTAAATGTAATGTTATAGTATAGAATCAGCATTGTATTCCACAAAGAGAGATGCCTGGCTGAGAAGTAAAAAAGAGACAAAATAAGGTTTGCCATAATTGACAAATCTTATTTTATACCTTAATATAACGCATATACGATAAACGAACGTAAAATAAAAGCATAACATATCGTAAGTTGTAACAAAGGAGGAAAAATGGTATTATGATAGAAGAACAAATACCGAGAAAAATCGCTGAAACCGGTTTGAAAATGAAACGTAAGGTAAAAGACAGTGTTTTCACAAAACTATTTGCAGAACAGGGTTATGTAACAGAGTTGTATGAGGCATTGAGCGGTAAGAGTGCAAAGAAAAATCCTGAGATTGAGGTTATTACTCTGGAAACGGTTCTGATGAATGGCTATTACAATGATTTGGGATTTGTTGCAGATGGTAGATTCATGTATCTTGTGGAGGCGCAATCAGACTGGTCACCTAATATAGTCTTACGAGTGCTTTTCTATTATGTACGTACTTGTGAGGAATATTTAAGCAGGCGAAAAATTAGCGTACATGAATCTAAAGTCATCCATTTACCCAAACCAGAATTATATATTATATATACAGGTAGTGAATATTTGGGGATAGAACAGCTGTCTTTTGCAGAAACTTATTTTTCAGGAAACAGTCCGATAGATTTAAGAGTAAAGATAATTCGTGATGGACATGGGAATGATATTATTTATCAATACGTGAGATTTACACAGATATGTACGGAAGTCAGACAGGAATATGGTGCAAGCTGGGGTGTCAACCAGGCAAAGGAGATCATTCAGCGTTGTAAGCAAGAAAATATACTTGTAAGATTTTTAGAGCAGAGAGAGAAAGAGGTAATTGGTATGATGACAACAGATGTAGAATATGTTAATTGGATGAATAGTAAGTGGAAGGAAAACTATCAGCAGGGCATGGAACAAGGTATAGAACAGGCGCAAGAGAAGGTCGTAAGGGAAATGCTGGCTGATCATATGCCTATGGAGTTAATTATGAAATATTCTGAACTTTCAGAAGAAAGAATTTTGGAACTTAAAAAGGACCTGGAGCAGGCAGGAGAATTATAATACTATGCTGATAAGTGAAAGAATCTACAAGTATATGGAGGAAAAGGGAATTTCTCAACTGGAATTTGCAAAGAGAACCGGGATTTCTCAAAGTACGGTCAGTGACTGGAAACGTAAGAAGACCAATCCTTCTGCGGATAAAATCATGATTATATGCGAAGTACTTGGTATTTCTCCATATGAGTTATTACAGGGGACGGACAATCAGAAATTAAAAGAATACCAGCAACCGAATTATATAATGATAGACAGGGATTCTAAGGAATACAGGCTGATAGAAGCATACCAGAATCTAAGTGTAAGCGCACAGAAGCGTCTGGAGGGCTATCTGGATGCGATCAATGATCTGAATAAATAAAAAGAGAAGTGCATTAGCACTTCTCAGGTTCCTCATAATCAACACCAAATGTATCAACAGTTATTTTCTTCATGACCTGTTTTTTGAGTGGTCTGTCGGAGTAATCAGTCTGTGTGGTGGCAATTTTATTTACGATATCCTGTCCTTCGATAACTTTACCGAAAGCTGCATATGCGCCGTCTAAGTGAGGAGCGTTCTTATGCATAATGAAGAACTGGCTGCCTGCTGAGTCTGGCATCATGCTTCTTGCCATGGATAAAACGCCTTCTGTATGCTTTAAGTCGTTGGCGAAGCCATTCTGTGCGAATTCACCTTTGATGGAGTAGCCAGGACCGCCCATGCCTGTTCCGTCAGGACATCCACCCTGGATCATGAAGCCGTTGATGACTCTGTGGAAGATTAATCCGTCATAGTAGCCTTTCTTTACGAGGCTGATGAAGTTCTTTACTGTGTTAGGAGCGATTTCAGGATAAAGCTCTGCTTTGATGATATCGCCATTTTCCATTTCAATTGTAACAATGGGATTCTGTGCCATAGTATATTCTCCTTTATTCATTGATGGCAGCAGGTCAAAAATGGAATCTGCTGCAACTAACCATATTGTAGTTGAATTTCTCATATTCATCAAGTTAAAATTATAACTTTGGTAGCAATGATATTTTGTTAGAGTGTGAAAGAGAGTATCCGATCATGGACATAATGCTAAAACAATTATTTATATATCTGCCCTATTTACAGCAGGAGCTGGGACAGGGCGATTATCAGGGGAAACTAAATTATTTGCAGCATACAATGGAGCAGTTTCACATTTTGGTTTCTCAGATACTTTCTATATCTGAGAAAGGTGGAAACTTTGTTGTTCTCACGGATGACCCACAATTAGCCTTTTACTGTGTATCGCAGCAGATCCCCTGTTGTATTGTACTGGATTCTGGAAGCCGGGATGCCAGTCTGCCCAGTGGTGTATATTGCGTAGAGTCTCTTGAGGATATAGACGGCGAATATCTGGATCGCATTTATAGGCGGACTAAGGGGATACCATGGAACATTGTGGAGACGGATCGACTTCTGATCAGGGAGATTATGCCGGAGGATGTTCCGAGGCTGTATGAATTGTATTCGGATGATTCTATTACGAAATATATGGATAATCTGTATTCAGACCCGGAGCAGGAGCTTAGTTATACCAGAGATTATATCCAGAACATTTATGGTTTCTATGGCTATGGGATGTGGATCATTACGTTAAAAGACACAGGAGTGGTGATTGGCAGGGCTGGCTTGGAATATAAGGAAGGCTATGACGGGCTGGAGCTTGGCTTTATGCTGGGAGCAGAGTATCAGCATCAGGGATATGCATATGAAGCATGCAGTGCCATTCTTGAGTATGGCAGAGAGTGGCTTGGACAGGATGCTTTCAGAGCAATCGTACATAAGGAGAATTTGCCATCAAGGCATTTATGTGAGAGACTGGGATTTCAACTTAGTGAATCATTTGCAGAGGTGGAGAAAGATTTTGTAGAATATAGACTTGGATGAAAATGTTGATTTCATACCTTGGCAAACAATAAAAAATTCAAAATATTGCACGAAACAGCTTCATTTAATGCACATTTGGACAACGCAACGCCTGATTCATGCACAATAGAATAATAAAAATGAAAAAATTCTAAAAAACATTTGACACCATTCCTATTCTGTGTATAATAAAAGACAGAACAAGGGCGTTCGAGAATACAATGTATTCGCGAATGCCTTTTTTGTACGAATAAACGGAAAATTATTCGTAGGCAGATATAAGAAATATGAGGAGGTTAGCAGGATGAAGAAGTTGGAGATTATCATCAGACCTGAGAAACTGGAAGATTTGAAGGCTATATTGGAAGAATCTAACGTAAATGGTCTGAATATTGCAAACATTATGGGTTACGGTAATCAGAAGGGTGTTGTGAAGAGATACCGTGGTGCAGAATATCGTGTCAATCTTTTACCGAAGATCAAGGTTGAGACGGTTGTATCTGATGAAGTATCAGAAGCTTTGATTGATAAGATTGTAAAAGAGATCAACACTGGTAATTATGGTGATGGTAAGATCTTCGTATATGATGTTCAGGACGCTGTCAGAATCCGAACAGGCGAGCGTGGACAGAAGGCTCTGTAGTTTTCACAGTTCTACAGATTTAATTGAAAAATGAAAAATTTATGTATGTGTATTATCAAAGGAGATAATGAACGGGCGCAGTAGCTACTGCAGGCAGCCGGTTGTTATCTCCTTTTTCTATTGATAAGAATGTTTATCATGGCAATACACAGATAAAGGAGGAGAAAGTTATGTTTTTATTAACAGAAGCATCTGAAGATGCCCTTAATGCGGTGAACAGCATTATCTTTGGTTCCCACGGTGTATGGTTCCTGATCGGTGCAGCATTGGTATTCTTTATGCAGGCAGGTTTCGCAATGTGTGAGGCTGGTTTTACCAGAGCCAAGAATGCCGGTAACATTATTATGAAGAACCTGATGGACTTTTGTCTTGGTACGGTTGCTTTTATCCTGGTTGGTTATAACCTGTTATGTGGTGTAGGTAATAACTTCATTGGCTGGGGCTTGAATGTATTTGATTTCGACAATACTGACTGGTATGGTTTCGTATTCAATCTGGTATTCTGTGCAACAGCAGCTACAATCGTATCTGGTGCCATGGCAGAGCGTACAAAATTCATTTCCTACTGTATTTATTCTTTCGTAATCAGCTTATTCGTATACCCTGTTGAAGCTCACTGGGTATGGGGCGGTCAGGCATGGCTGACTAACATGGGATTTGTTGATTTCGCAGGTTCCTGTGTCATCCATATGGTAGGTGGTTTCACTGGTTTGATCGGTGCTGCCATGTTAGGACCCCGTATTGGTAAATATGATAAGAATGGCAAGTCCGTTCCTATTCTTGGACATAACATTGTAGTAGCAGCTCTTGGTGTATTCATTCTGTGGTTTGGCTGGTATGGTTTCAACGGTGCCGCAGCAGCAGATGGTGATGCACTTGGTAAGATTTTTGCAACAACAACAATTGCACCTGCTTTTGCAACATGTACAGCAATGATCTTTACCTGGATCAAGAATGGTGCTCCTGATGTATCCATGTCTTTAAACGGTTCTCTGGCAGGTTTGGTTGCCATTACAGCCGGATGTAACAACGTAGATATCCCGGGTGCAGCTATTATCGGTATTGTAGCAGGTATTCTGGTATGTGTAGGCGTATACTTCATTGAAAATACATTAAAGATTGATGATCCTGTTGGTGCTGTAGCAGTTCATTTCTGCAACGGCTTGTGGGGTACTTTGGCAGTAGGTCTTTTCGGTGTAGTAGAAGATGGTAACACAACAAAGGGTCTTTTCTATGGCGGCGGTTTCCGTCAGCTTGGTATTCAGGCTCTGGCTGTTATCGTAATCCTTGCCTGGACAGCAGTCATGATGACAATTGTATTCTTCGTTATCAAGAAGACAGTAGGACTTAGAGTATCTGAGAAAGAAGAGCTTGAAGGTCTTGACCCGACAGAGCATGGTCTTGAGTCTGCTTATCCTGACTTCCAGTCTGCTAACTATAATAAATAAAATAATGCTAATTCTTTTTTCCCTTAGTTGAATAATACATAGAAAAGACGTGGTATTCGTAGAGTATCGCGTCTTTCTCTTATAAGAAAATATTTCCAACGACTAACATATGTGATATCCTATATGTAAAATGTCAGGAAAAAACCTGAAAATTTTGCCCCCAAACATCATGCAAAAAGCGTATCATATTAGGCTGTGTGGGTGCATGCTTTATGGCTGGTTCGATATCCGTACAGGCAGCAGAAGATGCGGAGATTTCAGGAACAATAGAGGTATCTTCCAATGTCGGGGAAGATTATATGGAGCAATACATTGATGGATTTGAGAAGAAATATCCCAATGTTAAGGTAGAATATCATTATTATGAAGATTATGAGAATGCAATTCAGCAGAGACTTCCCTATGATAATTATGGAGATGTGCTTTTCGTTCCCAGCTTTGTAAGAGCTGATGAATATGCACAGTATTTTACTCCATTGGGGGAGTATACGGAGCTGGCACAGAAGTATAATTATCTGGAAGCAAGTAAATATACAGAGGGTACAGTATATGGACTTCCCTATTCTGCTTATCTGGCTGGAATTTTATATAACAAGGATGTCTTTTATCAGGCTGGTATTACAGATACACCAAAGTCTGTTGATGAGTTTTTGACAGATCTGGAGTATATAAAAGAGCGTACGAATGCAATTCCTTTTTATACGAATTATGCTGCGAACTGGACGCTGACTTTCTGGGAACAGTTCCCTTATATTGAGATGACAGGTAATCCTGAATATAAGGAAATTGGAATCGTAAATGAGAAAGATCCATTTCTGAAGGGCACTACGCATTATACGGTCTACAAAATGTTGTATGACATTGTAAAAGATAATTTGAGTGAAACCAATCCACTGATGTCAGATTGGAACAGCTCCAAGAGTATGCTCAATGAGGGCAAGATTGGCTGTATGGCGATTGGTTCCTGGGCGATAAATCAGGTAAAAGAAGCAGGGCCTAACCCGGATTCCATTGCTTTTATGCCTTTTCCAAATGAAATCAATGGCAGACAGTATATGACCATATCTACGGATTACTGCTATGCAATTAACCGTAATACCAAGAATGAGGCTGCGGCAAAGGCATATATTGAATATATGCTGGATGAATCGGGATATGCGCTGGATCATGAGACCTTATCTCTTGTGAAGACAGCCCCTTACCCGGATGCATATGGTAATATGGAAAACGTAATATTACTCAGTAATGCCCCGGCTACGGATGAATCTTATCAAAAGAAGCAGATGCTGACTTCCAGGCTGAATCTGGAGACGGATACCAGTGAAGTAAAGCGAGTGATCGAAGCAGCAATTGGACAGAGAAAAGAGAGCTTTGACGATATTGCAGAGGATTGGAATAATAGATGGGAATCTTCCAGAACAGTGGATATACCTGTGGAGGAAAGTAGTGGCAATGCGATACAGGAGAGTGCTATTACGGGAGAATATGAGGTAAATTTCTCCCAGACGGAGAAGGAATACCTGGATGGACTGGGTACGGTAAGGGTAGGATATCTGAGAAACGGTGCACCTTTTCAATATGAAAATGGCACAGAGTTTACCGGTCTGGCTTCGGCGATTCTTGCGGATATAAAAGAAAATTGCGGACTTGAAGTTGCGTATTATGGATATGACAATACGTAGCAGTTACAGGAAGCTCTGACGACAGGGATAATTGATATTGCAGCAGGAATGTAATCGTGTGACCATTGTACCTTTATCCGGCATGAGCCAGTATTGCCTGGCTTTTCCAGAAGATGTGGATACGAGACTGGTATCGGTATGCAATAAGTGCATTTACAGTATTGCAGATGAAAAGATGCAGATCATGCTGAGAGAATATACACAGCCTCCGGCTAAACCTGTAACGCTTCGGCGTTTCGTGGAAGCCAATCCATTTATGAGTATTCTTGTGGTCTGTATTGTCTTTATTATATTCATAGCGGGCATTCTGATTATCATGATGGAGAAGAACCGGAGTGCAAGAAAGCATGAGCTGGATATGAAGACAATAGCAGAGCAGTGCCGCAGAGTCGTAAAGGAAGGTCAGGGTGCTCAGACTGAATTCCAGCTGACCGATGCAGATGGATATACGCAATGGTATCGTCTCATAGGACATTCTGTTACAGACAGTAATGGCAAGGTTATGCATGTAATTGGTAAACTGGTGAATATCCAGAAAGAAATGAAAGAGAAGCTGGAGATTGCAGATAAGGCACAGAGAGATCCTTTGACCGGATTATATAACAGAGATGGATTTTCCCAGAATTATGAGTCTCTTTGCATGGCATTAAATGAAAATGATTCTCTGCTTTTTGCTGTTATGGATCTGGATAACTTTAAAAATGTAAATGATACACTGGGACACGCCGGTGGTGATGAGGCTTTACTCCGGTTGGCTTACAATCTGAAGAAGAACTTCGCAGAAAATGCAGTAATAGCACGTTATGGAGGCGATGAGTTCATGTTATGTGTAAGCGGCATGGATGAAGAGACCGCGAGGGTAAGACTGGCACAGTTGGTAGAGAGTATGGATTGTCAGTTTACCTATCAGGGACTGACCCAGAAGCTGTCTATTAGCCTTGGAGCTGTGTATACATCCCAGAAGCTATCTATGAATATTTTATTTAAAGAGGCGGATAAAGTATTGTATAAGACAAAAGAAGCGGGAAAGAACAGTTATCGTCTGATTCGGCATCTGGATGAAATATAAAGAGAATCCCCACAGAAGTTTCGACTTTCTGTGGGGATTTTTTATATGATCGTTTCAATTGCTACATTTTTCTGAGCAGACAGGTTCATAATGTCCTGATAATATTGCTTCTGCAGATCAATGATCTGATTATCAGATGTCTGGATAACAGGTCTTGAAAAATTATCCTGATTAATAAAGATTACGTTGCCTTCCATACCGTTCGTTAATGTGACACGGTGATTCAGATAAGAATTGGCAACATTTTCAAGGAAAGTCAGGATGTATTTCATCTCATATTTCTGAATACCTTCATCTTCAAAGGCTTTGATGACTGAGAAGGGACACATGGCGCGACGATAAACACGTTCACTGGTCATGGCATCGAATATATCTGCAATGGTGACGATTTTGGCAAACTTGTCAATTTCAGGACCTTTTAATCCATAGGGATAACCACTGCCATCACATTTCTCATGATGCATCAGCGCGGCATTCTTTACATGCTGTGGAATATTATCGTATTTATTCAGTAAATGAAAACCTTCTATGGTATGAGTCTTAATAATTTCAAATTCATCCCTGGTCAGCTTACCGGGCTTGCGTAAGACCCCGGTTGGCAGGAGAAATTTACCTACATCATGGAAAAGACCACAGGCAGTTGCCATAGTCTGATCTGCCTCGGAGAAATGAAGCCACTTTGATAAAATGTTGCAGATTAATGCAACATCCAGGCTGTGATTGTATACAGAATCATCTACGTTTCGCATATTGAGAAGCATATCAAATACATTGATATAAGAATTCTCTTGATGCATCATCTGCATGGTCTCTTCCAAAAGACCATTGACGTAGAAGGGTTCATTGCGGTAAAGTGATTTCATCAGATTATCGCGGAAATGCTCTGCACATCTGTTGAAATCCTGCTGAAAATGCTGGAACTGAAGGCTGCTGCGTATCTTTTCCTTATTGGTCTGAACGGCATCGGCATCCAGAATTTTGGATAATGTCATAGGAGCATTAAGCTCGTTGACAACAGTATCTTCAATATGCACATAATAGACGGAATAGGACTCCAGTCTTGATATGATATTTTCTGTCAGTACGACACCCTTTGGGACAATCATTTTCAAGTCATAGGTGAGGATGTCTTCAGCGGTTACCATACCGGGACGTAAGTCGGTAACGGGTATCTTCTTCATGCTTTTGTCACCTTTCTTTACAATTTTATAACTACATTTTAATTCTTTTGTATGAAAAGTCAAATATAAGGAGGATAATTTAGTGAAAAAGTATACTGCTATACATAAAATGTCGGATAATAAATTTCTGAATCTTTTCAAATTGGATGCACTTACAGATGCAGGAAGAAAGTTTGATTACTATTTCGTATCAAGGCGTAAAGAGAAAGAACTGAAGATTTATACCAAAGACAGCCTGGCAGAAGGTGTGGTAATCTATCCGGTTCTCAAGGAAGACCCGGATAAGATCGTGATGATCCGGCAATATCGTTACCCACTGGATGATTACCTCTATGAACTGCCGGCGGGATTGATTGATGAGGGAGAGACGCCCGAAGAGGCAGCAATCCGTGAAATGATGGAAGAGACAGGGCTTACCTTCACCGTATACGAAGATGGAGAGCCAGCCTACAGACGCCCCTTCTTCATGGGAGCAGGCTTCACCGATGAAAGCTGTAATGCCGTATTTGGATATGCCACAGGTCAGATCAACCAGACTCATATGGAAGACACCGAAACAATACAAGTTCTCCTTGTTGATAAAAAGGAAGCCGCACGCATCCTGAGAGAAGAAAAAGTATCCCTGCGTGCAGCCTACCTTCTCATGAACTTTCTGCGAAGCGAGAAATCCAATCCCTTCTCCTTCCTGCATACACACTATGATGCATAATTGATACATAAGTGTGCAAAATGAATATATAAAATGCAAAATAAATGCACACCGTATTGACATTGCAGTGTGCATTTATTATACTCAAACTTATAGAAGTAGATAATTTATCAGATAACTGTAAACGATATTATCGCAAGATACAGAATTGTACAGCTTCCCCAAATGCATAAGCAGCACAATTCGTCCCTTGTTATAACACATTCAAAAGAGGAGGATGATCAGTGAAGAGAGTTACGATTCAGGATATAGCCAAAGAAATGGGACTGAGCAGAAATACAGTAGCCAAAGCATTAAGCAACGGCAGCGTATCGCCGGAAACCAGACAGGCAGTCGTACAGAAAGCCTGTCAGATGGGATATGCCAAGCTGGATGATGCACTGGTAGAAGAAGTCATGCATCAGAAAAGAAAAACCGGAGGAGGGACAATACTTGTATTGTTCAACCGTTGGCAGTCCCTGTTCTGGAATACCACACTGGCAGGCATCAGCGATGGAGCCAAGCAGGAAGGCTATCGTATGCAGCTCTATATTGTGAACGAAGATGATCTGGATGGAGATGAAGTGTTGGAACAGTTAGAGGATGATGTACAGGGTATCATTTTTCTGTGTATTTTTCCAATCCGATTTGTAAAAGGCATTGCCAGGGCAGGACTTCCCATGACTTTCTTTAATACGCCGGTGGATGCGCAGGAGTATATTGCGCTTGGTGATGTATACAATCTGGAAGGCTTCTATTCCATGAACAGACTGACAGAATATTGCATTGATGTAAAAAAATGCACAAGCTTTGCATTTATTGGATTTGCAGAAGGTTCCAGAGTTGTACAGGCAAGATTGCTTGGATTTATGAGTGCCTGTAGAAAGAAGGGAATCGAGCCGGATCAGAAGATGCTGTTCACGCATCCTTCCAATGATGTGTATTATGGGTACAGCATGGTGGAAGAGGCAATTGACCAGATGCCATATATGCCGGATGCAATTATCTGTGAGAATGATGATATTGCCAAGTATACAGCAACTGTATTGTTGAGGAAGAATCCGGCACTTGCTGAGCGAACAATCATTACAGGATTTGATCATACGATAGAAGAAGATTTTTTCAAAAAAGACATTCTGACAGTGGATGTAAGAATAGAAGCGCTGGGTAGAAGACTGGTGAAATCTGTAGTAGACAGAATCAAAGACCCTGATCTGGATAATACATTTGTAACCTTGGTAACTTACCCATTATTAGGTTAGAGCAAGAAAGGCGTGGTGAAGTATATGCAGAAACAGACATTGAATGGAATGTGGACGATGCATCCGGTGTGCAAAGAAGAAGATACCTATATGAAAAGCTATGGATTGGCAGAAGCTTATCAGGCTCGGATTCCCGGCTCCGTATTGTCCACGTTACTGGATGCAGGGGCGATAGAAGACCCCTATTACAGACAGAATGAATACACAGCCAGAGACCTTTTCTGGCAGGATTATATATTTGAACGCAGCTTTGAAGTGACACAGGAATTGTTGAATCAGGATGTGATACAACTGGTCTGCTATGGGATAGATACACTGGCTGACTTATATATAAATGACACGCATGTCATTTGTATGGATAATATGCACAGAACCTGGAGAATCCCTGTAAAGGAATATCTGCATGAGGGCAGCAATTCCATACGCTTTTATTTTAAATCTACACTTCGCTATATAGAAGAGAGAGAAGCGTCAGCACCGGCAGATAAGAAGATTACGATAGAGGCAAGTGGAGCGATTGCAGGTAATCAGTATATCAGAAAGGCACATTCCATGTTTGGATGGGACTGGGGCGCTCAGTTACCGGATGCGGGCATCTTCCGTGATATTGAGATACAGGCTTATTGTACAGCCAGAATTGCTGAAGTGAAATATCAGCAGGAACATACGAAAGGTCAGGTCACATTACAGGTAGAAGCAGTGCTTGAATGTGCAGACTCTATGGGAAACCATTCCATGGGGAAGTGTTCTACAGGAAGGGATTCCAGCGAAGAAGCATCTCATGAAGAAACTATCCATGAAAAGACTTCCATGGAAGTGGGCGTGTATGATCCGCAGGGACATCTTCTGGACAAACATGTGATGACAACAGAAGATAATGTGACATATGTGTCAGAATTTGCTATACAGAATCCGCAGTTATGGTGGGTAAATGGACTGGGTGAGCATCCGCTGTATACAGTAGAGACCAGACTGCTTACTAATGGCGAAGAAGCTCAGATGCGCACAGATCGTATTGGACTTCGGACTTTTACCGTGAGCAGGGATAAAGACCAATGGGGTGAAGAGTTCGCATTCATGATCAATGGAGTAAAATTCTTTGCCATGGGAGCGGATTATATTCCAGAGGATTGTGTATACAACAGAATTACCAGAGAGAGGATGGAATATCTGGTACGCAGTTCAGTAAAAGCCCATTATAATTGTCTGAGAGTATGGGGCGGTGGCTATTACCCATCAGACGAATTCTATGATCTGTGTGATGAGTACGGCATTATCGTATGGCAGGACCTGATGTATGCCTGCAATGTATATGATGTAACGCAGGAATTTGAGGACAGCATTGCGGCAGAGACAATAGATAATGTAAAGCGACTGCGTCATCATGCAAGTCTGGGACTGTGGTGCGGCAACAATGAGATTGAGTCAGCCTGGGCGTACTGGGGCAATTATCAGACCCAGAGCCAGTATTTATGCGCTGATTATATCAAACAGTTCGAATATATCCTGCCCAAGGCACTGAAAAAGGCAGATGACCAGACCTTTTTCTGGCCTTCGTCTCCTTCATCAGGCGGATGCTTTGATGAACCGGGGGATGAGAACCGTGGAGATACCCACTATTGGGAAGTATGGCATGGACAGAAGCCATTTTCTGACTATCAGAAGTATTTCTTCCGATTCTGCTCAGAGTTTGGATTTCAGTCTTTTCCATCAGAAAAGACAGTATATTCCTATACAGAACCACAGGATAGAAATATCTTCTCACCGGTTATGGAAAGCCACCAGAAGAATGATGCTGCCAATGGCAAAATGCTGTACTATCTGGCAGAGAACTTCCGCTATCCTAAGGATTTTGAAAGCCTGTTATACGTAACCCAGGTACTTCAGGCGGTAGCAATCAAATCAGGTGTGGAGCACTGGAGACGTAACCGTGGCAGATGCATGGGAACTTTGTACTGGCAGATCAATGATAACTGGCCTGTTGCATCCTGGTCCAGTATTGATTATTACGGCAGATGGAAAGCACTTCATTACATGGCGTGCAGATTCTATGAACCAGTAGCTGGAAGCATTGTCAGAATTGCTGACACAGATACTGCCGAGCGCAACGGTGGAGAACATTTCAGTGCAGTAGCAGCCCATGTGCAGAATGAAACTGCACAGCCAGTAGGGGTAACTGTGACTATGACTCTGAAGACTTTCGATTTCCAAGTCATAACGACTGCTACACAGCATGTAGTTGTGCCAGCCTTTGGCGTAAGTAAAGCTCTGGAAGAAGACTATAGCAGCTATGTACAGAGACAGCTGCGAATCCTGACAACACCAGCCGCTAAACGTGTGGAAGATGATACACATCGCTATTACGATAAGAAAGACGTTTTCGTAGAAGCAGTCTTCACCTATGAAGATGGCAGAGTACAGACCGAAAGCGATACCCTTGTACCATACAAACACGTAGAACTGCCACAACCCAGCATACACGCAGAAGTAGCAGGCAATGCAAACAATTATACCATCGCCCTGCAAAGCAACGTGTATACCCCATTTGTCGAAGTAGACTTCACCGATGCCGATGTAATCCTCTCCGACAATATCATTAACCTGACCAATGATAAACCACGTGTAATATCCTTTACAAATGAGGACATTATAAATGGTAACTTTACCGATGCCACAGACGTCAAAAACCGCCTGCGCATCCGCTCCCTGCGCGATACTTATTAAATAACATACTTAGGGTAACTATACAGAATTGTACCGCTTTTACAAATGCATAAGCAGGCACTTGAAAAACGCCGGTACTTGGTGCGCATGACCGTAAGGTACATGCACACCTACGTAGCCGCTGCGTTTTTCGCGTAGCGAGAGCGGGACTGTGTTGCATTGTAAAAGCGGCACAATTCGTCACTCGAACCTTAACCTATCACTTGAACCCATCAGAAAGGAACTTTATGAACATTACATATTTTGAGAAAGAAAGAATTTTTAAGTTAGACACCCCAAACACCAGCTATTTACTCGGTATCGTAGATGAAGAGAACTTCATCGGACACATCTATTACGGCAAAAGATTGCAAGGACATCACATTGCTTACCGCATGCGTACCCAGGAAGCCCCATTTGTACCAAGCCAGAATAACAGAGAGCGCTGCTCCTTCTATGACTGCTTCCCATTTGAATATCCTACAGCAGGACTGGGAGATTACAGAGAAAGCTGCCTGTCCGTTCGTACCATGGGTGGCTATTTGGGATGTAACCTGTCCTATGTTTCCCATAGAATCCTGGAAGGCAAACCACAGCTGGAAGGACTTCCGGCTACTTTTGCAGATAAAGAAACAGCTACAACACTGGAACTTACCTGTGTAGATAATCACATTGGCATGAAAGTTCTGTTATATTATACAGCATTTTGTGACACAGATGTCATTACCAGAAGCGTTAAGATCATAAATGAAGGTACAGAACCATTTTATCTCACCAAGGTATTATCCGCATGTCTGGATATGGATAATGAGGATTATGAGATGATCAGTCTTCATGGAAGCTGGGCAAGAGAACGTCACATTCAGAGAAAGAAAGTAGGATATGGCATTCAGAAAGTCAGCTCATTCAGAGGAGAATCCAGTCATCAGGATCATCCATTCCTGGCACTGGTAAGCCCAAGCACGACACAGGAGATGGGTGAAGTATATGCGATGAATTTCGTATATTCTGG
This sequence comes from Agathobacter sp., assembly GCA_963596435.1. GTDB lineage: Bacteria > Bacillota > Clostridia > Lachnospirales > Lachnospiraceae > COE1. The sequence continues at coordinate 78,108 of CAVBMG010000004.1, read as the reverse complement.
TAATTTCCAGGCGCAGGCTGAGGTGTCACAGTTTGACAGCATCCGCATGTCTATGGGAATCCATCCTGAGAATTTCTGCTGGAAACTGGAGCAGGGAGAGTCTTTCCAGGCGCCGGAGGTTGTTATGGTATATTCCTCGCAGGGACTGGATGGCATGACGACTGCATTCCATCATCTGTATAAGAAACACCTGATTCGCGGTGAATACAAGGATAAGAAACGTCCGATCCTGATCAATAACTGGGAAGCAACGTATTTTAATTTTACAACACAGAAGCTTCTTAGTATTGCAAAAGAGGCTTCCGGGCTTGGCATCGAAATGCTGGTCATGGATGATGGCTGGTTTGGAGCAAGAAGCAGTGATAACTGTGCATTGGGAGACTGGCAGGTTAATGAAGAAAAATTACCGGGTGGATTGAAATATCTGGTAGATGAAGTAAATAAGCTTGGCATGAAGTTTGGTATCTGGTTTGAGCCGGAGATGATATCTCCTGATTCTGATCTGTATCGTGAACATTCTGATTGGGCAATTGCAATCCCGGGCAGAGTTGCAACAGAATCCAGACAGCAGTATGTGCTGGATCTGTCCAGACAGGAAGTGGCGGATTACGTATATGAATGTGTGGCTAAGATATTGCGCAGTGCCAATATTGAGTATGTAAAATGGGATATGAACCGCCAACTGACAGATCTGGGAAGTACAGAGCTTCCGGCAGACAGACAGGGAGAGCTGTATCACAGATATGTACTGGCTGTGTATGCATTACAGGAGAGATTGACGAAAGAATTTCCACACCTTTTACTGGAGAACTGCTCTGGTGGCGGAGCACGTTTTGATCCCGGTATGCTGTATTTCAGCCCACAGATCTGGTGCTCAGATGATACCGATGCTATAGAGAGACTGGAGATTCAGGAAGGAACTTCTCTGATTTATCCGTTATCTACCATGGGGGCACATGTATCTGACTGTCCGAACCACACAGTTGGCAGAGTAACACCTTTTGAGACAAGAGGTATCGTAGCACTGGCTGGAACATTTGGTTACGAGCTGGATGTTACGAAGATTGCACAGGAAGAGAGAGACATGATCCCTGAGCAGGTTGCCATGTATCATAAATATAATGATCTGGTAAGAGAAGGGGAATATTACCGTATTGATTCTTACTCGCAGAATCATAAATATGACTGCTGGGAAGTTGTAAGTCAGGATCAGAAGGAAGCTCTGGTTACATTTGTGCAGGTTCTGAATCGTGCTAATTTCAAGTCCAGAAACATTAAGCTGAAAGGACTTAAAAAGGATGCTCTCTACAAGCTGGAGGGAGAAGACATCTGCTATTCGGGAGAAGCTTTGATGTATGTCGGTATACAGATTTCTAATCCGTGGGGAGATTTTCAGGCAAAACTGCTGCATTTTACTGCTGTTGAAGGCGGTATCAAATTAGGTTGACAAAACTGCACGATTAAATTATATTAAAATAAGCTAAAAAAGAATAAACCCTGAGGGAGGGAACAATATGGTCAAAGCAGTAAAGCTGGCAGATATTGCAGAAAAGCTGAATGTCAGTGTAGTAACAGTGTCTAAAGCTTTGTCCGGACAAAAAGGCGTCAGCGAGGAGCTGCGTGAAAAAATCAAAGATCTGGCAGATGAGATGGGATATGTGCCTATTCATTCTAACCAGAAGAATAAGAATAAATCCTATACAATAGGAGTTATCAGTCTGGAGAGTTATTTTGCCAGATTTGCATCCTTTTACTGGAAAATGTATCAGGAAATGGCAACGAGAGCAGTAAAGAAGAACTGCTTTACGATGCTTGAGGTCATAAGTACTCATGCAGAGGAGTCACTGGAGCCGCCTAAGCTTCTGGAAGAAGAAAGAGTAGATGGAGTTATCATTATAGGCAGACCCAGACAGGAATATTTGAAGATGCTGTATCGTTATAAGAAATTCCCGATGGTGTTTATGGATTTTTACGATGACAATGAAGAAGTCATAGATTCAGTCATATCTGCAAGCTTTAATGGTGCTTACACAATGACGAATTATCTGTTTGGTCTTGGACATACAAGGATAGCATATGTCGGTACGCTTATGTATACGGAAAGCATCACGGACAGATATTTTGGATATTGCAAGGCTCTTATGGAACATCATATTCCGGTTCGTGAAGACTGGATTGTGAAGGATCGAGACGAAGAGAATGGTATCATAGGTCTGGAACATAAATTTGTCCTGCCGGAGGAGATGCCTACAGCATTTGTGTGCAACAATGATGTCAGCGCATATGCTCTGATCAAGACTCTGGAAGAGAATGGATATCGCGTGCCTGAGGATGTGTCGGTAGTAGGATATGATGATTATCTGTATCCGGAATTTGGCGATTCCAGAATTACGACATATGCCGTAGATATGGGTGAGATGTCCAAGATTGCATTGCAATGTCTTATCAGGAAGATAGAGAATACCACTTATACAGAGAATCTGCACATTGTACCGGGAAAACTGGTCGTGAGAGAAACTGCGAAAAAACTGGATAAATAGAAGATGGGGAATACCTTCTGACTTTTAAGTAAGCAGGAGGTATTTTTTAGTTAAAAAATAGGAACTTATGTAAAGGGAGATATGTATATATAAATAGAATTTAATGAATATATTTATCGTTAGTTAGTATAGGCAGAAACAGAATAAAAAATATAAGCTGTAAAAATATACAAAAATTAATCAGTTAAGTTGTGAAAATAGGAAAAAGTGTAGAGGCGTAGTTGAAATAATATTGACTTAATGAAAATTAAGTAGTAAGCTAAAATTAAGTTAAACAGATAACTTAAAACGAATTAAAAATTCAAAAGGGAGGAAACAAAAATGAAGTTAAGAAAATTAACAGCATTGGGTATGGCAGCCGTAATGACTATGTCTTTAGCAGCATGCGGCAGCAGCGATTCGAGCAGTACAGATGCAGCAGCAACAGATGCGGCATCAGCAGCAGACACAACAGCAGATGCAGCAACAACAGAGGATTCTGCAGTTCCTACATATGCATCTATCAAATTAGGTGAGGACTACACAGACCTGACAGCTTCTATCAGCTTTATGCATCACAAGACAGACCGTGAGGAAGATGGTACTATGGCTAAGCTGATTGAAGAATTTAATAAGGTATATCCTAACATCACAGTAACAACAGAGGGTATCACAGATTATGCAGAAACAGCACTTCTTCGTCTTCCTACAGAAGATTGGGGCGATATCATGTTCATCCCTTCTGTAGATGCCAAGGATTTATCAACATATTTCTATCCTTATGGAACAGTTGATGAGATGTCTGAGCTTATCAACTTCGCTGACCAGTGGAAATCTGACGGTCTTTGCTATGGTATCGGTTATATGGGAAATGCACAGGGCATCCTTTATAACAAGGCAGTATTTGAACAGGCTGGTATCACAGAACTTCCTAAGACTCCAGACGAGTTCATTGCTGACTTACAGTTAATCAAGGACAATACAGATGCAATTCCTCTGTATACAAACTATGCAGCAGGCTGGACAATGGGTGGCCAGTGGGATGCTTATCTTGGCGCTATTACAACAGGCGATGAGACATGGTTAAATCAGAAATTCGTTCATACAGCAGAACCTTTCAAGGATAACGGTGACGGAACAGGTGCTTATGCACTTTACAAGATTCTGTATGATGCAGTTGCTAACGGCTTAACAGAGGATGACTACTCTACAACAGACTGGGAAGGCTGCAAGCCTATGATCAACAATGGCGAGATCGGTACTATGGTACTTGGTTCCTGGGCAGTTGCTCAGATGAAAGCAGCTGGTGATAATGCAGATGATATCGGATATATGCCATTCCCTATGACAATTGATGGCAAGCAGTATACAACAGCAGGTCCTGACTACTGCTACGGTATCAATGTACATGCTTCTGATGAGAACAAGACAGCGGCTATGGTATTCGTTAAGTGGATGGTTGAAGAGTCCGGCTGGTGTGATCTTGAAGGTGGCTACCCTATCTCCAAGACAGCTCCTACATCCTTCACATTTGATAATGTAGAAGTTGTATCTAATGTAACAGCATTAGATGGTGAAGAAGATCTGATGAATGAAATGAACGCTGAGTCTGAATTAAACTTCAACGCAGGCGGTGACTTAAAGGTTCAGAAGATTGTTGAAGCAGCATCTAATGGAGAATCCTTTGATGATATTATGGCAGAGTGGACACAGAAGTGGAACGATGCACAGGATTCTCTTGGAATTGAAGTAAAATACTAAACTTTACAGTTACTAAGGAGTATTATGGGCCGGGGGTTCGCTCCCCGGCTCGTTTTACAAGGCAGATTCGGTTACGTTTATGTTTTTGAGGAGAGAAAAGGAGGAGGTTGCGCTATGGCATCATCCCAGACGAAAAAACCATTTAATCTACACAGATGGCTGAAAAGCCGAAAAGGACAACAGGCGGTGATCATTGTTCTTTTTATGATTGTTCCATTGACTTTATTACTTTTATTTACATACTATCCGTTCGCAGAGATGTTCAAGTTCAGCTTCTATAAAATGAAGTATGTAGGAACAAGAACCTTTGTAGGATTAAAAAATTACAAAGAGGTATTTACCAGAGATGACTGCTTCAGGTCATTATGGTTATCCCTGTATTATATGGGCGGTGCTGTAGTACAGCTAGCTCTTGCATTATATCTGGCAACAATTCTCAGTTTTAAGGTAAAGGGAGGAGATTTCTTCAAAGGCTGTATGTTCTTCCCGTTTCTGATAAACGGTATTGCCATTGGCTTTATTTTTAAGTTCTTCTATACCAGAGGCTTCGTATTAGATACGGTGCTTGGCTGGATAGGCTTTAATCAGGAAAATCTTCCGTATTGGCTTAAGGATACCAGTATCAACAATGTTTCTCTGGTTGCGACCAGTGTGTGGAAATATTTCGGACAGAATATGGTGCTCTTCGTAGGTGCTATGATGTCAGTTGATTCTGAGTTGTATGAAGCAGCCATGTTAGACGGTGCAAATAAATGGCAGCAGTTCAAATACATTATGCTGCCGAGTATCAAGACTATTGTTATGTTAAACCTTATCATGTCAATTTCCGGTTCCCTGAGTGCATTTGAACCGCCATACGTTATCATGTCCGGTGGTGCTAACGGAACAGCAACCTATTTTGTAAAGATGCACGAGATTGCACATACAAGCCAGAAGGTAGGTCTTGCATCTGCTATGGCTATCGTATTATTAGTCATTATCATGATTGTGACAGTACTGCAGAATCTCTTCTTCAAATATGTATTTAAGGATGCGGCAGATGAAGATAAGAATGCCGGTGCCAGAAGAGAAAAGAAGCTTGCACGTATCAGAGCAAAGGAGGCGTCAAAAGCATGACAGTCAGCCAGAAGATTAAACATTATTTATGGATATTTATTGAATATTTTTCCTTGTTATTTTTCTCCTTTGTAGCGCTGCTCCCAGTTGTATCCTGTGTTATCACAGCATTTAAGACTGAGACAGAATATCAGAATACCAATGTTATGACTTTGCCGGAGAGCTGGCTGAATTTTGATAATTTCATTCAGGCATTTAACAAGGCAAACATGGGAAGAGCATTTTTAAATTCCTTCATTGTACTGGTATTTGTTGTATTTGGTTCTGTTATGATAGGCTCTATGCTCGCCTATGTATTGAACAGATTTACTTTTCCCGGAAATGGTTTGATCAGAAACCTGTTCCTGTTCGCTACATTACTTCCGGGCATTGCGATGCAGGTTGCTACTTACCAGTTAATGTATCAGATTGGATTTATCAATCATTTATATGGTTATATTATTCTTTCCATGGGTACTGACGTAATCTCTATTTACATCTTCATTCAGTTTTTCGAGAATATCCCGACTTCACTGGATGAGTCAGCATATATGGATGGAGCGTCTTACTTTACTATCTTCTTTAAGATTCTGTTTCCGCTGCTGAAGCCGGCTATTGTAACAGTTATGATCTTAAAGGGTGTAGGTACTTATAATGAATACTATAATGCCAGCCTTTATTTGAGTGACCCTAAGATTAAGACTATCGCTATATCACTGTATACGTTCGTAGGACCTTTGGGAAGTAAATACAACCTGATCTGTGCAGGTGTTATTATCAGTCTGATTCCGGCACTGATCGTATTCTTAATATTCCAGAAGCAGATTTACAGCGGATTGACTGCCGGTGCTGTTAAGGGTTAAGCAAAGAGGTGTGAGAGAAATGAGAGTAGAAGAAATCAGGGAACATCTGACCAATGACATCATCCCTTTCTGGAAACATTTAAGAGATAATGAAAACGGTGGATATTATGGATGGATGGACTATGAACATAAGCTGGATAAGAAAGCAGTAAAAGGCTGTATTCTTAACAGTCGTATTACATGGTTCTTTGCTAATGCATATACCTTATTAAAGGATGAGAGCCTGTTAGAGGAGGCTCGCCACGGCTTTGAATTTTTGAAAGATTATTGCTGGGATAAGGAAAATGGCGGTGTGTTCTGGTCTGTAAAATATGATGGAACACCGGAAGAAACAATTAAGCATACATATAATCAGGCTTTTTCCATTTATGCACTTTCTTCCTATTATGAAGCAAGTGGGGATAAGGAAGCTCTTGATATGGCTTATCAGCTTTATGATCTGATTGAGAATAAGATGCGTGATGAGCTGGGATATAAAGAAGCTTTTGATGAGACTTTTCATGAGATTGACAATGAAAAACTCTCAGAAAATGGTGTTATGGCAAAGAAGACCATGAATACACTGCTTCACGTATTTGAAGCGTACACAGAGCTTTATCGTGTTGACCATAAACAGGAAGTAAAAGAGCATCTGATGTGGATGATGGAGCTTATCGCCGGTAAGATTTATAATCCCAAGCTTCACAGACAGGAAGTTTTTTTTGATGATAAATGGAACAGCATCATTGACTTGCATTCCTATGGACACGATATCGAGACAGCCTGGCTGGTTGACAGAAGCGTAGAAGTCATTGGAGAAAAGGCATACGCTGACAAGATGACACCGATTACGCTTGATCTGGCAAGACAGGTCTATGAGGTAGCATTTGATGGTCATTCCATGGCAAATGAATGTGATAAGGGTGTTGTAGACACCAATCGCGTATGGTGGGTGCAGGCAGAGACAGTAGTAGGCTTCCTGAATGCAGCTTCCAAGTGCGGTAAGAGTACGATTGAAGGTCAGAAATATCTCAAGGCTGCGGATGCAGAATGGGAGTTCATTAAGAAATATGTGATTGACCACAGAGATGGTTATGAAGCCGGAAGAGAATGGTACTGGCTTGTCAATGAAGATGGCAGACCATACACGGCCAGACCGATTGTAGAGCCGTGGAAATGTCCTTATCATAACGGCAGAATGTGTTTTGAAGTAATCAAACGTTTACAAGGCACAAAGTAAAACGGAGGAAATGTTGATGTTTCAAGAGAAATATAAGGAAATCATGGAGCGTTACGAAGCAGTCGTAACACGAAAAAATGAAAAAACAGATTTTTATAACGGTATCTATGACCGCTACAAATATCCTGTCCTTACAAGAGATCATATTCCACCTTTCTGGAAATTTGATCTGAATCCAAAGACCAATCCATATTTTATGGAAAGACTGGGCGTAAATGCTGTATTTAACTCGGGTGCAATCGAACTGAACGGTAAATTCTATCTGGTAGCCCGTGTAGAAGGCAATGACAGAAAGTCTTTCTTTGCGGTAGCAGAGAGTGATAATGGTATTGATGGATTCCGCTTCTGGGATTATCCAATCTTGTTAGAGGATGTATGCCCGGAGGAGACAAATGTATACGATATGCGTCTTACTAAGCATGAAGACGGTTATATCTATGGTGTATTCTGCTCAGAAAGCAAGGATAACAGTGTGAATGACCTTTCCGCAGCGGTTGCAGCAGCAGGTATCGTCAGAACCAAAGACCTGAAGACATGGGAGAGATTGGATAACCTTAAAACTATGAATTCCCCTCAGCAGCGTAACGTGGTACTGCATCCTGAATTTGTCAATGGCAAATACGCTTTCTATACAAGACCTATGGATGACTTCATTGATACAGGAAGCGGCGGAGGAATCGGTTTTGGTCTGTGTGATGATATTACACATGCTGTTATTGATGAAGAGATCATTACAAGCAAGAGAAAGTATCACACCATTACAGAAGCCAAGAATGGTGCAGGTGCGGTTCCAATCAAGACTCCTAAGGGCTGGATTCATATTGCACATGGCGTACGTAATACAGCAGCAGGACTTCGTTATGTCGTATATGCATTTGCTACAAGCCTTGAAGATCCTACCAAGGTCATTGCTGAACCGGGTGGATTCCTTATTGCTCCTCTTGGAGAAGAGAGAGTTGGAGATGTATCTAATGTAGTATTTACAAACGGTGCGATCGCAAGAGACAACGGAGATGTATATATCTACTATGCTTCCAGTGATACAAGACTTCATGTAGCAACAACTACGATTGATAAACTGATGGACTATGTATTCAATACACCAACAGATCCTCTCCGCAGTGTTAAGTGTGTAGAGCAGAGATGTGATTTTATTAAGAAAAACCTAGAGTACCTAAACAAATAAGGAGTGCAGGAAAAATGGCTATCATACAACTGGATGAACATCTGGGTGTTGTAAACAGAGGAAACTGGTATCGAATTAAAAAAGTTATGAAAAAGGCAAAGAACGGAGAGCCTGTTACAGTAGGATTTCTGGGAGGCTCTATTACGCAGGGCTGTCTGTCCTCAACACCTGAAACCTGTTATGCATATCTTGTATATGAATGGTGGAAGAAGCAATTTCCGGACACAAGTGTTACTTATGTAAATGCAGGAATTGGCGGTACGACTTCGCAGTTTGGAGTGGCAAGAGCAGATAGTGATCTGTTATCCCGGCACATTGATTTCTCTGTTGTGGAATTTAGTGTCAATGATGATGATAACGCACATTTCCTGGAGACTTATGAGGGCTTGATCAGACATCTCTATTCAGATGAGAGCAAACCGGCGCTTCTGATCGTGAACAGTGTACGTTATGATGACGGATGCAATGCCCAGGTGCAGCACAACCATATTGGAGAAGTATATCAGATACCATGTGTAAGCATGAAACCTACTATTTATGCCAAAGTAGCTGATGGTTCAATAACCAATCGTGAGATTACGCAGGATGATCTGCATCCAAATGATTTTGGACATAGAATGATGGCAGATGTGATTATTTATTTCCTGAAGCAGGTATACGATGATCTTGCAGAGGAGAAGGGGCAGGATAACGACATGCCGGCGCCTATAACACAGAATGCATATGAACATTCTACACGCTGGCAGAATAACAATTATGAACCTGTCGCAGAGGGCTTTGTCAAGGATGATACCCCGCAGAACGATATCCGTGAGATATTCCGTAAGGGCTGGACAGCATCTGAAAAGGGCGCAAACATCACTTTTGAGGTAGAGGGAAGCTGTCTGGCTGTACAGTATCGTAAATCAGTAGTACAGCCTACCCCGATTGCAAAAGCCATTGTAGATGGAGACGAGGAACACGCCATGATCCTTGACGGCAACTTCGAGGAGACCTGGGGTGACTGCCTTCATCTGGATACATTGGCAGAGCATTTACCCTATGGTAAACATACTGTCAGAATTGAACTGGTTGAGACCCATGAAAATGACAAAGTACCATTTTACTTAGTATCAATCATTGCTTCACACTAACTTAAATTTCATTAGGCAAATAACCTATATAGGCATTTGCGAAACGTCCCATTCATGATATACGTTTCGCGATTACCGATTATAACCCACAAAGTAGAAAGGAAAACATTATGAACAAAGTAAAAATATATAACGCACCAGCAGTTAAAAATATGCCCTGGCAGGAAAGACCGGAAGGAGAGTTCACAGGAGCACCCATCTGGAGATATAAAGAGAACCCCATTATTGGAAGAAACCCATTAAAAGGCGTAGCAAGAATCTTTAACAGCGCAGTTATCCCTTACGGTGATGAGTTCATCGGTGTATTTCGTGGCGAGCAGACCAACGGAATCCCTTACATTTACATGGGACACAGCAAAGATGCCATTCACTGGAACTTTGATGAAAACAAGATTAATTTCGTAGATGAGGATGGCAAGCCATTTATGCCGGTATATGCTTATGATCCCCGTCTGGTAAAAGTAGAAGATACCTACTATATTATCTGGTGCGGTGATTTCTATGGAGCAGCAATTGGTATAGCAAAGACCACAGATTTCAAGACATTTACAAGAATTGAGAATCCGTTCCTGCCTTTCAATAGAAATGCAGTTCTTTTCCCGAGAAAGATCAACGGCAACTTCGTAATGTTGAGCCGTCCTTCTGACAGTGGTCATACACCATTTGGTGATATTTTTGTAAGCGAAAGTCCTGACATGGAGTTCTGGGGCAAGCACAGACATGTTATGGGTAAAGGAAATGAATGGTGGCAGTCACTTAAAATCGGTGGCGGCGCAGCTCCTATTGAAACAAGCGAAGGCTGGTTACTGTTCTATCATGGTGTAAGTGGAACCTGTAATGGTTATGTATATAGCATCGGCGGAGCTATTCTGGATATTGATAATCCTTCTATTGTAAAATACAGATGTGAAACTTTCCTTCTCACACCGGAAGAATGGTACGAAGAAAGAGGCTTCGTTCCTAATGTATGCTTCCCTTGCGCAACTATCCATGATGCCGAGACAGGAAGAATTGCAATCTATTATGGTGCTGCTGACAGCTATGTAGGGCTTGCATTTACAGAAATTGATGATATTGTAGAATATATCAAGAATAACAGCAAGCTGACCGAATCCGATAAGGAGATCGGCAGGAGATAGTGTGCAAATGCTGAAAAAGTGAATAATGGGAGGAAAGTACATATGGAGACGGCAGTAAAAGACATCAAAGAGCTGAAGGTGCATGGCAGGACGACAAACAGGCGTGATCCGTTGACGTTATTCTGGACCGCCAGTGGTTTTGAATGTAATGTATCAGGTTCTGAACTGTGGGTAGAGGTAGAAGTTACTTATGACACTTACGAGCCTTGGTTCAGTTATACCGTAAATGGTGACTGGATAGGCAGACAGATGCTGACTGCCGGCCGGTACTGGATTCCCCTTTTCAGAGGAATGAATCCTGATAATGTGAAAAATGTAAGATTTTATAAGGATCTGCAGGCAATGAGTGGAGATCCGGCATCTTACATTCATATTCATGCCCTACGCCATGATGGCGTTTTTTACCCTGTAGCGGATAAGGCCTGGAAACTTGAATTTATCGGTGACAGCATTACCTCTGGAGAAGGAACCTTTGGTGCAAGACAAGAGGAGGACTGGATACCCATGTTCTTCTCTTCTTTGCGTAATTATGCTTATCTGACTGCAAAGGAACTGGATGCAGAGTATCGAGTCTTTTCCCAGAGTGGCTGGGGGGTATGTAATACCTGGGATAACAATCCAAATGGTGCACTTCCAAAGTATTACAGACAGATATGCAGTCTGATGAAGAGTGATATGAACGAAGAGCTTGGCGGCAATGAGAATTTTGAGTTCGCCAGCTGGCAGCCTGATGTCATAGTGGTGAATCTGGGAACGAACGATGCCAGCTCTTTTGAACAGCCACAGTGGGTAGATGAACAGACAGGAGAACACCATAAAATGCATAAGAATCCTGATGGCTCCTATAATGAGGAAGACATCGCCTTTTTCAGAAAAGGTGTTAAGGATTTCCTGTATACATTAAGAGAATGTAATCCGAAGGCGCAGATCATCTGGTGCTATGGCATGCTGGGTATTCCATTCCAGAAGCCTATCTGTCAGGCGGTTTATGATTATATAGATGAAACGCAGGACAGGAAAGTAAACTACTTCCAGCTTCCGGATACGGATACTGACAGTGTAGGTTCCAGACAGCATCCCGGATACCTGAGCCACCAAAGGGCAGCAAAGGTGCTTAGCGAATTTATCAGGACACTTATGTAACTAAAAGTAAATTTAAACATATTTTGCAATTCATAAACAGGAGGTAAGGATATGTTTCCAGAGAATTTTGTATGGGGCGTTGCCAGCAGCGCATATCAGATAGAAGGAACAGACCCGCAGGATGGCAGAGGTAAGAATATATGGGATACTTTTGCTGAACAGGGCAGGATATATGAAGGACAGAATGCAGATGTAGCATGTGACCATATGCATCGTTACAAAGAGGACTTTGCCATGATGCGCCTGTTAGGAGTGAAAGCGTACCGTTTCTCTCTGAATTGGGCAAGAATTCTGCCGGAAGGAACCGGTCAGGTGAATGAAAAAGCAATCGCCTTGTATCGTGACATGATAAAGGAAATGAAGAAAAATGGCATAGAGCCTTATGTGACTATGTATCATTGGGAGTTCCCACAGGCTTTGCAGGACAAAGGCGGCTGGCTCAATGAGGAAGTGGTTGAGTGGTTTGGCGAATATGCAAAGGTTGTTGCAGAGAATTTCTCAGACCTTGCAGAATACTTTATTACATTAAATGAGCCGGAGTGCTTCGTGGGAATCGGTCATCTGAGCGGTATCCATGCGCCCGGACTGAAATTACCTGTAAAAGATGTATTCCAGATTGCTCACAATGCATTACGTGCACACGGAAGAGCAGTACAGATGCTGCGTAAATATGCAAAACAGCCGATCAAGGTCGGATATGCTCCTACCTGTGGTGTTGCTTATCCATATACAGACAGCCCGGAAGACATTGAAGCTGCAAGAAGTATTTATTTTGGTTTTGACCAGCCGCTTGACAACTGGACATGGAATGTGGCATGGTTCAATGATCCAGTCTTTTTAGGGGAGTATCCCAAGGAAGGACTGGAGAAGTTCAAGGAATATCTGCCGGTAATCACGAAGGAAGATATGGAACTGATTCATCAGCCATTGGATTTCATGGGACAGAATATCTACAATGGCTACTGGATTCGTGCTGGAAAAGATGGCAAGCCTGAATATGTAGACCGTACAGAAGGCTTCCCAAAGACCGCAACAAACTGGCCTGTAACACCAGAATGCCTCTACTGGGGCGTGCGCTTCTTATATGAAAGATATCATCTGCCTATGTATATTACAGAGAATGGTATGGCATGCCACGATCAGATAGCGGCAGACGGCAGAGTACACGACAGCAATAGAATTGATTTTCTTGACAAATATATATCCTGTCTGCAGAAAGCAGTAGATGAAGGAGCAGATGTCAGAGGATATTTCCTGTGGACTTTCCTGGATAATTTTGAATGGGATAAGGGCTACAGTGAACGTTTCGGACTGGTATATGTAGATTATCCGACTCAGAAAAGAATTGCAAAGGATTCTGCATACTGGTATCAGCAGGTCATGGAAACAAATGGCAGAAATCTGAGTATCAATAATAACAAGAAAGAAATCATTTATATGAACCCTGTATTCAAGCAGATGATATGGGGCGGTAACAAATTGGGAACAGAATGGCATTATGATATTCCGGGAGATAATACCGGTGAGTGCTGGGCAGTCAGCGCACATCCAAACGGAGACTGTACGATCAAGGAAGGCACTTATGCAGGTAAAACTCTCAGCCAGCTGTGGACAGAAGCGCCGGAGCTGTTTGGCAATGTGGATAACGACAGATTTCCGCTTCTTATCAAGATCATTGATGCCAAGGATGATCTAAGTATACAGGTACATCCTGATAACGCTTATGCAGCCAAGAATGAAAATGGCTCTCTTGGCAAGACAGAGTGCTGGTATATCCTCGATGCACCCGAAGGCGCTACGTTAGTTATCGGACATAATGCCAAGACCAAAGAAGAATTAAACTCCATGATCCGCAAAGGTAAATGGAATGAGTTCATCAGACAAGTACCCGTTAAGAAAGGCGACTTTATCCAGATCGACCCTGGCACAGTGCATGCAATTAAAGGTGGTATTCAGATACTGGAGACACAGCAGAACTCCGATATTACCTATCGTGTCTACGATTACGACAGACTCTCCAACGGCAAACCAAGAGAGCTTCACGTAGATAAGAGCATTGATGTTATTACTGTTCCTGCCAAATCCGTAGAAGACAGCATTCTCTCGGCAGAGAAGATAGAAGCTATGGATACACCAATGAAACTGCTTATCTCCTGTGATTACTATAAAGTGTGGAAAATTGATGTGGAAGAACATCTTACCATCACACAGGATTACCCGTTCTTGATCATGAGCGTCATTGACGGCGATGGACTCATCAATGGACAAATGATCCAAAAAGGCGACCATTTCATCCTCCCAAGCGGCTATGGCAGAGTAGACCTGCAAGGCAAGATGACCATTATTGCATCAAGCATTTGCTGAGGATGACCTGATAGAGGTAAAATTTATTATATAGTAAGTAAAATCCGATGTTCAAAAAAACATCGGATTTTTTATGCCAATGTAACTTTGTCACGGAAAAGACAGCAGACTTTTCTTAACATAAAATAGAAAAGAACACATAAGGAACATATATAATACGAAAAATGAATGTGTATGTTGTATACTAAAAGTAAACCTAGATTATTGGCAATAATTTATGGTGCTATAGTATTAAAAAAAGATGCTGCGTGACTTGTGGATACAGAGAATGCAGATACGGAGTACATTGAAAATACGATATCGGATCTTAACAATAAACGGGTTGATAACCTGCACTGAATGCGCATGCAGCACATTTGCAGATTGGAAGGTGGGTGACGATATGTATTTGGCATTTGAAGTTTTGGCTACTGCGTTGATGGGATTTAATGCATTACACATAGTACGTATTTATGCAACGGTAAAACAAAGAAACAAGGACGATGAAACACTTACAAGAGAATTAAAAATAATAGGATATCTGTACATATCGCTATTAATGGGTTTTTTTATAGGATATCTGTCAATTATGATATGTAACCAGGAGACTATAGGAGAAATGCTCATATCCCAGATATTGTTTTGGGGTTCTGTTTTTGTAATGATCAGTATCTATGTGCTTAAAAAACTGTATCGCACATTGAACTATCAGCTGCTCTGCGGCATGTCAGATCTGAAATTGTCACTGGATACCTATATCAACAGTATTCCGGGCGGAGTCCGTCATTGTATATTAGAGCCTGAGCCGCAGGTAACGTATGTAAGCACCGGATTTACAGATATTACGGGATTTACACTGGATGATATCAATTGTCTGTATCAGGGTAAATATATTGGAATGGTTTATAAAGATGATACAGATGATTTTATAAAAGGTCTACAATGCCTGATCACAACAGGATCAAAGGTAACAATCACATATAGGATTGTGAATAAGCGTGGAGAGATCACATGGTTATCTGATAGTTTAAATACTGTCAGGGATTCCCAGGGAGCTGTACATATTTTAGCGGTTGTAACGGATATCACGAATGAGATGAACCATGCGGAAACAGATTCTTTAACAGGGCTGTTAAATAAAGGTGCATTCAATGCAAGGGTAAAGGAATATATGGGGTTAAAGCCTCAGGAAAACATGGGATTATTTATGATTGACCTGAATTTTTTCAAGGACGTCAATGATAGATTCGGGCATCAAAGCGGTGACAGGATCTTAGTAGAGACTGCAGATTATCTTAGAACCTTATTCGCAGATGAAACAGCAGTTATTGGGAGAGTCGGCGGGGATGAATTCATGGTTTTGGTGGAAGACATAGAGTCAGATCAATATCTGTTGGAAAAGAAACAGTATATAAACAGTAATTTCAGACTATGCATACCGGAATTAGAGGATTTTCCGGTTGTCACAGCAAGCGTAGGCTGCACGTTTGCAAAATGCCGGGAGAATTTTGAAGCTGTATTCCGCAGGGCAGATTTTGCAATGTATAAAGAAAAAGAAGCCATACATGCTGCCAGAAAATAGAGAATGCATGAAAAACGGGAGGGGTATTACATGAATGAGAATGAAAAAGATAAATATAACATGATAAAAAGCGCATTCAGTCTTTCCATGTTAGATAAATTTCCTTGTGGAATCGTTGTTATCAGAAGAAAAAGCGATTATAAAATAGTATATTTTAATCAATTTCTGAAGAATCTGTTAGGATACACGGAGGAGGACATCAAAAAGGTTATTTCCAAAGATAATCTTATGCAATTCATACCGTTCTCGGAGAGAGCGGAAATGGAACAGAAGATCAACCAGATAGAGAATGGATTTGGGATGATAGAATGTTCCATTCACTTATTCAAAAAAAGTGGTATTCTCTGTCTTGTTACATGTCTGATCAGCAGCGGACATGAGAGCGATCGGTCAGGAACGATACATTGTATCATATTACCCAGAAATGATGAACAGCAGATTATTGAGAAAAAAATCCAGTCAATCGTATCAAAATTAGCCTTTGATTATGATGAGATTATAAATGTCGATCTGCAGATGAATCAGATACATATTATCAAATCATTAGGACAGGAGAAAAATCCCTATTTTCAGAACATGGCAGAGTTTAAGGTGAATAACTTTTTTGACCTGCTGCGTAGATATGCATTTAAAGATGATATGAAGATATTAGACAGGGAATTGGCATTTCTCAAATATCGGACCTCTTTTCCTGAGGATGTGAAAACGGTATGTGAATGTCGTCTGCTCATAGATGACCAGATCAAATGGTATGCAATTGTAGTAATACCAACAGAATCCTATAAGGGATACATATGCTGCAAGGATATTACCTGTAAAAAAGAAAATGCATTATTGAAATCAGAAAATAAAAAATTGAGTGAATTGCAGCAGAGCCAAAATACACACGATGTGGATAACGTAAAGGTGCGGATCACTACGTTCGGGTATTTTGCTGTATTTGTAAATGGAATGCCTGTATTATTCACAAATAAAAAGGCAAAGGAGCTGCTGGCACTATTGATAGACAGGAAAGGCAATTTTGTTACATCGAAAGAAGCAGCAAGCATTCTATGGGATGATGAACCATTGACTGATGTTGTACTTTCCAGATACCGAAAAGTGGCATTGCAGTTGAAGAGAACACTGGAAAGTTACGGCGTCGGGTATCTCATAGAAACAGTTAATGGACAGAGACGTATCTTAAAGGACAGCCTAAGCTGCGACCTATATGATTTTCTTGATTCTGCTTATAGTGATAAGCAGTTTGCAGGATTCTATATGACAGACTATTCCTGGGGAGAAGTTACGCTTGGCGAATTGCAGGGAAAACTGGAAAAAGAAAAATTAATGAAAAAAGCAACGCAAAGCGAACATAATTGATACAGCATAAGAACACACCACTTCTATACTGATATTGTAAGTATTTAATCAATGTGTATTAGGAGGATATTTTTATGAAAAGGGAAAAGAAAACGAACGTATTTAGTGGTATTTCAGGAATGGTTTTCAAACCGTTACTGATAATGCTGATTGTGGTTATTGGGTTATCAATAAATACTTTGATGACACTGAATAAAACAGCGAGTCAGATACAGACAGTTGTAAATCAATATTTTTATACGGAAATGTTGGTTAAGGATTTTCAATTTCATATAGAAGAAATCAGACAGTATTTGACGGATGTCTGTGCCACAAGGGGAAAAAATGGGTTAGATGATGGGTATGATGAGGCGAAAACTGCTTATGATGCTGCCATTGCAGATATAAAAGAAATCGAGGAGACTGGTGTGGTTGAAGGAACTGATTTTAACCAGTTGATTAACCGGTTAGATAATTTTTATTCGACCGGGGTTGATATGGCAGATTTATACGTTACAAAAGGGACAGAAGCAGGAAATGTCTATATGGAGACTTTTGACCAATCCTCATTGGAGCTTGATAGCAGCATGGACATGATAAGAGAGGCAGTTGATGCACAAACCATGGATGCGGTAGAAGAGCTTCAGAAGCTTAGTATGATTACCAGCATATGCACAGTTGTTATGATAGCGGCAACGGTTTTAATAATTATCTATACAATGGCTAGATTAATGACCGGCATTGTCAGACCGATGAAAAAATTGCTGGCAGCAACGAAAAATCTTGCACAGCCTGACGGAGATCTGACTAAGAAAATTACCGGAAAATATAAAGATGAGATGAAGGACTTAGCACAAAATATCAATGATATTCAGGAAAACTTCAAAACGGTGATCAAAAAAGTACTGGAAATCACCTGCTTATCTTCGGATAAGATGAATGAAGCGGTAGAGAGCATAGACAAGTTAGATATTATTCTTAATACAGTTACTGAAGCTACGGAGACAATTTCGTGCAATATGCAGGAAAGTGCAGCTTCCATACAGGAAGCAACATCCATGACATATACCCTGGATTCTGAACTGGAGAATGTCGCAGGCGGAATAGCACAGATTTCAGAAAAGTCAAAAGAACTCAAGGATCAGGCACTCGATATGAAAGAGTCTGCATCGAAAACAATACAGAGTACAACAACTGTAAATTCAGAGATACGTGAAAAATTGAACAATGCTTTGGAGGAAGCTGGGGAAGTTGAGAAAATTGCTGTTTTAGCTGATGAAGTTAAGGGAATTGCCAGTCAGACGAACCTTCTTGCCTTGAATGCATCCATTGAGGCAGCCAGAGCAGGAGATGCAGGAAAAGGCTTTGCCGTTGTTGCCACGGAGATCAATAAACTTGCGACAGACTCCTCTGCATCTGCTTCTGAGATACATACGGTAAATGAGAACACATTAAGAGTGATCAATAATCTTGTTGACCTTTTGAAGGATATATATGCCTTTATAGATGAGAAAGTAGTACCCAATCAGGAGATGGCGGCACAGACTGGTGAGAATTACAGCAATGAAACGGAATCCATGTATAGCAGCCTTTCTGTGAACGCAGAGGAAACGAAAAAGATGAAAGCTTCCATGAAAACCCTGTCAACATGCATGGGTGAGCTTTCTACTGTCAGCATGCAGACGGCAGAAAACAGTCAGGAAATAAATAACCATACCCGCAATATGGAAAGCGAATTTGAAACCACAAAGGGAACATTTAATTTGTTAAAAGAACAGCTTCAGGAGCTGATGGACACTGTGGCAAAATTTAAGATAGAAAGTGCGCCATGTGAATAGGAATCACTTTTTGACATGATATACCCTCAATGCTATAATAAACCCGATAAGCATTCCCGAACTAGAACAAACAACTACAAGGAGGGCATAAAATGGTATCAGAAGATTACAAAGCAATGTTAGGCGGCAAATCTGTTATTAGAGAGATGTCTGCATGGGCGGCAAAGCGTGGAGCAGAAATTGGTTATGAAAATGTATTTGATTATAGTCTGGGCAATCCTTCTGTACCTGTACCACAGGTATTTACAGATAAGATGATAGAACTGCTGCAAACGAGAAATCCGATGGAACTTCATGGTTACAGCCAGTCACAGGGAATCCCCTGCGTAAGAGAGAGACTTGCGCAGTATCTGAATAAGACCTATGGCATGAATTACACAGCAGAGCATATATTTATGACAACAGGTGCAGCAGGTGCAGCCGCACATGCAATCCGTGTTGTGACCAAGCCCGGAGATGAAGTCATTACCTTTGCCCCATTCTTCCCTGAATATAAGCAGTATGTGAACAGAACAGGGGCAGTTCTCAAAGTCGTACCGGCTGACACAGAGCAGTTCCAGATTAATTTTGAAGCACTGGAGAGCATGATCAATGAGAATACAGCAGTAGTTCTTATCAATACACCCAATAACCCATCAGGTACTGTATATTCTACACAGACCCTGACAAAGCTGGCACAGCTTTTGAATGAAAAACAGAAGGAATACGGACACGATATTTTTATCATATCGGATGAACCATATCGCGAAATCGTATTTGAAGGTGTGGATGCTCCCTATGTATCTAAATTCTATGATAACACACTCTCCTGTTATTCCTATTCCAAATCTTTATCACTGCCTGGTGAAAGAATCGGTTATGTAGCAGCCAACCCAAAGTGTACAGATTCTGAGCTGATATCCGTTATGTGCAGTCAGATATCCAGAGGTATCGGACATAATTGTCCGCCTTCTATTATTCAGATCGCAGTATCAGAGGTACTTGGAGAGACAGCGGATCTGTCAGTATATGAAACTAATATGAACATTATCTATAAAGAGCTGATGGATCTTGGTTTTACCTGTGTGAAACCGGGTGGTACCTTCTATATCTTCCCGAAAGCTCTGGAAGAAGATGCGGCTGCCTTTTGTCAGAAAGCACTGAAATATGATCTGGTGCTTGTACCAAGTGATTCCTTTGGCTGCCCTGGTTTCTTCCGTATGGCATATTGCATTGATACAGAAAAGGTGCAGCGTTCGCTGGCAGCGCTTCGTAAGTTCGTAGAAACAGAATATCCCGACAGAAAGAAGGAGGCGTAGGCGATGGTTCAGGCAGGACTTGTTCTTGAAGGCGGCGGTATGAAAGGAATCTACACAGCCGGCGTACTGGATTTCTTTATGGAAAAGGATTTATATTTCCAGAATGCTTATGGTGTCTCCGCAGGAGCCTGTCATCTGTGCAGCTACATATCCAGACAGCCTAAGCGTGCCTATCATGTATCACTGGATTACCTCAAAGATAAGAATTATTGCAGTATGCGCAGTCTGCTGACAACGGGTGATCTGTTCAATGTGAAGATGTGCTATGACACGATTCCCAATAAGCTGTTGCCCTATGATTACAAGGAAGCAGCCAGATATGAGGGTAATGCATATGCAGTTGTCACCAATCTGGAGACTGGCAAGGCAGAATATCTGCCAATGAAAGAGATGCACAGGGATATCATCAATGTACGTGCATCGGCTTCTCTGCCATTGGTATCAAGGATTGTTGCTATTGATGGAAAACCTTATCTGGATGGCGGCATAGCGGATTCGATTCCAATCCGTCATGCGATCAAAGACGGCAATGCGAAGAATGTTGTGATACTGACCAAAGAAACTGACTATGTCAGAAAGCCGGCATCGTCAGCGCAGCTTGAAATGATCAGACTTCGTTATACCAATTATCCCAAACTGTATGAATTGATGGCGAACAGACACAATGCCTATAATGATACACTGAGATTTATCGAGGGACAGAAAGCTCATGGCCGTGCTTTTGTCATTCGTCCCAAGGAAGCAAATGACATAGGCAGAATCGAGAAAGACAGAAAGAAACTGGAAAAGCTCTATGAATTAGGCTATGAAGATGCAAAAGCATGCTATGAGGACATGATGAAGTTCTTAAATGCATAGAAGATGTCGTTTTAAATGAGAAACGCAAAGAAAGAGGAGTATTATGATTGAAATTTTAAAAGCCATATTATTTGGTATTGTGGAGGGAATTACCGAGTGGCTGCCTATCAGCAGTACCGGTCACATGATTATCTTGGATGAGTTCGTTAAGCTTGACTGTACACCGGAGTTCAAGGAAATGTTTCTGGTAGTCATTCAGTTAGGTGCGATTCTGGCGGTTGTACTGCTGTTCTGGAATAAGATATTTCCATTCCAGTTCAAGGACAAATCCAAGCCGGTCATTGAGATGGATAAGATCATGCTGTGGTGTAAGATTGTAGTGGCATGTATCCCGGCAGCAGTCATAGGCCTGCTTTTTGATGATGTATTTGAAGCGTTGTTCTATCATGCATTCTCTGTTGCGATTGCACTGATCGTATTTGGTGTGGCATTTATCGTCATTGAGAGGCATAATAAGGGTAAAAAGGCAAAGATTACCAGACTGGAAGACATTACCTTCCAGACAGCACTTATGATTGGTGTATTCCAGCTTATTGCTGCAATTTTCCCCGGAACTTCCAGATCAGGTGCAACTATCGTAGGTGCATTGCTGATCGGCGTATCCAGAACCGTAGCTTCTGAGTTTACATTTTTCCTGGCGATTCCAGTTATGTTTGGAGCCAGCCTGTTAAAGATTGTAAAGTTTGGTTTTGCCTTTTCCGGTATGGAAATTGCCATTCTTGCTATCGGAACACTGGTAGCATTTATCGTATCTGTAGTTGTGATCCGATTCCTGATGGATTATATCAAGAAGCACGATTTCCAGGTATTTGGATGGTATCGAATCGCACTTGGCGCACTGGTTATCATATTGAGCCTGTGCGGAGTCATTCAGGTGTAAGAAAGTAAAATACAAATACATAACAAACTGATAAGCAAGGTTCTGGAGAAATCTGGAATCTTGTTTTGTATTGCACATGAATAAGCGAGGGTGTTAAAATAAGTCAAAGGCTTATGGAGAAGAGAGGGATAGTATATGTTGAATCTGCTGATCGTGGAGGATGAACAGGTAATCAGAAATGGACTGGAGAAGCATGTTCCATGGCAGGAATTGGGGATAGACAGGGTATTTACGGCAGAGAATGCAGAGTGTGGTCTGCGTATCTGTCAGGATCACAGACCGGATATCGTGGTATCGGACATCAATATGCCGGGAATGAATGGCGTAGAGCTGTGTAAATGTTTTCGGGAGAAGTTTCCACAGTGTCAGATTATATTTATCAGTGGCTATTCAGATAAGGAATACCTCAAGGCAGCGATCACACTGGGAGCAGTAAGCTATGTAGAGAAGCCTATCGACATTAAGGAATTATCCGGCGCGGTGAAACAGGCAGTAGAACGGGTAAGGCAGAGCAGCCGCCAGAACGAGACGGTACTCCATGCTTTATTACAGCCTGCGCCTGGAGAAAAGGTGGAGTTACAGTTATTCGGAGCAGAGAGACAACTGGAACAGGATGTTATTTTCCAGATTTTCCTGTTGAAACGAAAGGAAATCATTCGAAACGTAGATGAATTTATACAGATATGCAGGCAGGCTGTAGAAGAAATCGCAGGGGAATGTAAGTGCAGACTGCACATGCTGGCGGATTATATGGAAGAGAACTGTTTTGCATTGCTGCTTTCATCTGATTGTTCGGATTTGTTGATAAAAGAAGAACAGGGCAGACGATTCTGTGAGGCATTGATGAGTAAAAGAAACGAACAGGATAAATGGTTTCTGGCAGCAGGCAGACCAGTCGATTCCTTAGAGACGGTAATCTGTTCCTGTCACAGCGCACAGAATGCAATGAAGACTCTGGCTTATAAGGGATGGAATAACTATGCGATGCCTGATGAAGCTGCAAGGGAATATCCTGGCACAATATCGCTGGAGGAGGAGCATGCTTTTCGTAAGGCATTAACGGAGTCTAAAGTGGAAGCTGCCAGGATTATATTACATGAATGGTATGCGAAACTGGTAGAGGCACGGGCAGAACTGTCCTTTCAGGTAAGAAATATCTACTATATATTAGATACCATCATTGTGCAGGTCGAGGATATGACACCCAGGAAACAGCGTGAATGTGAGGATGCAGGCAGACATTTTCTGGATGAGGCGCAGACGATATACGAGATGCAGGAATTTGTGGAGGAACATCTACAGTGGTTCGGCCATGACCATGAGGAAGTCAAGGCAAATATCCTGATCAAGAAAGTGATAGACTATATGAACACTCATCTTTCAGACAAGGATATGTCTATTAAGCTACTGGCAGATGAGGTCTATCTGACTCCTACTTACCTGAGCAGTCTGTTCAAAAAGACAACAGGAAGTACCATTGGACAGTATCTGACAGAGATTCGTATGAACCGGGCGCAGGAATTACTGACAGATCCCGGTTGGAAATTATATCAGGTGGCAGAAATGGTAGGCTTTGAAGATGCCAATTATTTCGCCAAGACCTTTAAGAAAAAGACAGGGATGCTTCCCTCAGAGTATCGGGAAAGTAAGCTGCAATAGAGAAGAGGGTTGTGTATGGTAAGTATAAAAGAACGGTACAGACGGCTTACGATGCAGAAGAAGCTGACCATTTCATTTGCGGTGCCGCTGGCTTTAATCTGTATTCTGATTACGATGTGCTGCGAACCTGCTATGTCCAATGCGTATGGCAGACAGGTCCAATATTCTGTTGGACAGTCAGGAGAGCAGGTCAGGCACTACATAACTCATTATATTGAGAATATGTATTATATGGGACAATTGATCGTTCAGAGCAGTGAGGTGAACAGAGTCTTAGGCGATCCTTCTCTTGGACAATACAAGGATATGGCGGAGGCTTACAGAGAGTTCTATAAACTCAACAGTATTTTTATTGATATGGAATCAACGAACTTATCCTACCGCATCGGCATGTATATACCAGATGAACTGATATATTCCAACAACTGCTATTTCTTTTACCCGGAGTCACAGCTAAAAGAGCTGGATGAGTATGAGGAAATGATGGAGGCAGTACAGAAAGGTCAGTTATATTATACCATTATGCAGGAGCATACCCGTTCCGATATGATCCATACGAAACCTTATATCACACAGGTTACTGCCATGGAAGTGAATGGACATACTTATATTGTAAAGGTTGGAATTGGGGTAGAAGAGGTTGTGAACATGTTAAATACTGCACAGATCACGCCGGATAACCTGATCTATCTTCTGGATGATATGGGAGATATGCTGGCGGCTTCGGATCATGACCTGTATGCTGAACTGGAGGATGAGCTTCCAAATCAGAAACAGGAACAGTGGAGTACGATGAGGTTGGGTGGGACGAGATACTATATCATGTACTATCAGCTGGAACGTTATAACTGGCAGATTTTTTCCCTGATACCGGTAGAAACATATAAGAAACAGGCAAGCTTTGTCAGCTTTATGGTCATGCTGGTGGCAGTATTGATGATATTGGCAATTATTGTGGTATCTTATTTCCTGTCTAAGTACTATGTACGACGACTGGAGCGTGTGAACCGTCATATGAAAAGTCTGGAGAATGGTGATTTGAACAACCAGATAGATTCTAACCGTTATGTACAGGGAACCGGCGATGAGATTGACGAGATTTATGCCAATTTCAATAATATGGCAATGCGATTACAAGGACTGATGAAAGCCCATTATAAGCTGGGTAAGAGTGTTATGTCAGCAGAGCTGAGAGCATTACAGGCGCAGATCAATCCGCATTTTCTCTATAATACGCTGGATCTGATCAATTGGGGTGCAATGGAGCATGGTGCTGATGAGGTGGCACAGATGGCAAGGGATCTGGGAATGTTTTACCGGCTCAGTCTTAACCACGGCAAGGCGGCGATTCACATTGAGGAGGAACTGAAACACGTAGAGGCTTATGTGAGTATCGAGAGTGTGCATTTTCCAGGCGCGATTCATATGAATATGGAGGTGCCGCAGCAGATCAGGGAATATGCCTGTCTCAATATTATTCTTCAGCCTTTCGTAGAAAATGCCATTGTACATGGAATCGCCCAGCATCCAGATATCATTGAATGTAATATTCTGATTACAGCAATACAGGAGGAAGATGATATTATCTTTACCGTAGAAGATGATGGTCCGGGTATGGATCAGGAGCAGATGGATAATATTCTAAAGGAGAGCGATTCAGGCAGGGAGAATGGATATGGTGTTAAAAATACCAATTTCCGAATGAAGTTATGCTATGGAGATAAATACGGAGTCCGTTATGAGAATGGAGAAATGGGAGGAACAAAGGTAATTTTAAGGATTCCTGTTATGACATATGAACAATTAGAAGAAATATTAAAGTAGTAGAAAAGGATGTTGGCGCATTGCCAATGTCCTTTTTAAATAGATATGCAATATGTAGATAAAAAAGACTAAAAACAGCATAATACTATACACATTAACAACATCATAAGATTTTCCTCTTTTTCGTAGTTTTACCATATAACAAAATGCATAGAAACTAATTATAATTAACTCATAAATTATAAAACTTTTCAAAAAGCGTGAGAATAGAAAAGGGAAGGAGAAATCTAATGGGAAAACATTTACACAGTTTTGGACATGAACTGAAAAAGAATCGTGCACTGTTTACTATGTTGATTCCCGCACTTGTAGTCATTATCATATTTGCTTATCTGCCAATGTCCGGTCTGGTGCTGGCTTTTAAGAACTACCGATATGATCAGGGCGTGTTTGGAAGTGCATGGAACGGGCTGGAGAATTTCAGATATCTGTTTTCTTCAGGAACAGGATGGCTGATTACAAAGAATACGATTCTCTACAACCTGTTGAATCTGATTACTTCACAGTTACTTGCAATCATTATTGCAGTATTTATCACAGAGATCAACAACAAAGTATTCAAGAAACTGACACAGTCCATTATCTTTTTACCGTACTTTATTTCATGGGTTATCGTAGGAACTTTCGTATTTGCTATCTTCAATTATGAAACAGGACTTCTTAATAACCTGATTACTTCCGCAGGCGGCGAGGCAGTCAATGTATACGGTATGCCGGGTGTGTGGCCATTTATCATATGTGCTTTCAATGCCTGGAAGTGGTGTGGTTATAATTCAGTTATCTACATTGCAGCGATCACAGGTGTTGATTCAGAGATCTACGAGGCAGCAGCCATTGATGGAGCAACGATCTTCCAGAGAATCCGCTACATCACAATCCCATGTATCAAGCCTACCGTAATTACCATGTTACTGCTTCAGGTAGGACGTATCATGAGAGGCGACTTCGAGATGTTCTATCAGATCGTCGGCAATAATGGACAGCTCTACAATGCAACAGATGTAATTGATACTTATGTATTCCGTTCTCTGTTACAGAATGCCAATCTTGGTATGACGGCGGCAGCATCGTTCTATCAGTCCATTATGTGCTTTATCATTATTATGATCGTAAATGCAATTGTCAAACATATTGATGCAGATTATGCATTGTTCTAGGAAGGGAGGTAATCATATGGCAGCACAGGAAGCAGAAACTTCAACCAAGATTAAGTTAAGTAAATCATCCGTTGCTTTTTATATCATATGCTATGTTGTGGTAGCATTGATGGCAATCATATGTCTGGTGCCATTCATCGTATTGATATCCAGCTCCTTTACCTCTGAATCATATATACGTTTCCATGGCTACAGTATCCTGCCAAAGGAATTTACAACAGAGGCATATAGCCTGATATTCAAGAGCCCTATGACAGTCCTCAGAGCCTATGGAGTATCTATTCTGATCACAGTAGTAGGAACGGCACTTGGACTTTTTATCATCACCATGACAGCCTATGTTTTAAGTAGAAAAGATTTTAAATACAGAAATGCATTTTCCTTCTTCTTCTATTTTACAACATTGTTCAATGGTGGTATGGTATGTACTTACATTTTCTATATTCAGTATTTACATTTGAAAGACAGCCTGTGGGCGCTGATCTTACCGGGAATCTTTAATGTATTCTATCTGCTGATCATGCGAAGCTTCGTATCGGCAATACCGGCGGCACTGATAGAGTCAGCCAAGATTGATGGCGCAGGAGAGTATCGTACCTTCTTCCAGATTATTTTACCGCTGTTAAAATCAGGTATGGCAACAATCGGGCTGTTCCTGGCACTGGGCTACTGGAATGACTGGTATAACGCAATGCTGTATCTTAATTCTGATAAGAAGTACCCATTGCAGTATATGCTTTATAACCTGTTGCAGCAGACACAGGCTTTGGCAAGAATTGCAAGTCAGGCTGGTATTGTAGTAGCAGATATGCCTTCCAACAGCTTAAAGATGGCGATGGCAGTCGTAGCTACAGGACCTATTATTCTGGTATATCCATTCGTGCAGAAATATTTTGTAAAAGGTGTTACAATCGGTTCTGTTAAGGGCTGATTGGGAAAAGGAGGATTTTCATATGAGAAAGAAACTTGTATCCGTATTATTAACAACCGCAATGGTAACTACAATGCTTGCAGGATGCGGCAGCAGTGCAGACACAGACAACAGTAGCAGTGCATCTACCTCTGATTCAACAGAGAGCGCACAGACTGGTACAGTAGACACTTCAAAGGAAGTGAATCTGGTCATGTATGTAGTCAGCGACAGACCAGCAGGTCAGGATGTTGTAGATGAGAACCTGAATAAGCTGCTCAAGGAAAAGATTAACACAACATTAACAGTAAACTGGATTGCCTGGTCTGATTATGCCAATAAGTATCCTTTGATCTTCTCATCAGGCGAACAGTTTGATATGGCTTATACCTCTTCCTGGCTGAATTTTACATCCCTTGCACAGAAGGGTGCATTCAAGAATCTGGATGAGCTATGGCCGACCTACGCACCGAATAACTTTGCAAAGACAACAGATGCAGCCAAGCAGCAGGCAACAGTAGACGGACATTATTATTGTATTCCTTCCCAACTCTCTACTTACAGAGCATATGGTCCTATCTACAGAACAGATATTATGGAAGGTACAGACTGGGATGGTAAAATGGAATCCTTTGAAGATGTAGAGAAGTATCTGGACATTGTCAAAGAAACACATCCTGAGTTAGAACCAATCGACATTTATTCTGCCGGTTCAGAATGGGATGATACCTATATGTTCAGTCTGGGATATCTTCCTTCCAAGGGTTCAACCAATGATTTCTTCTGGTTTGACCCGACACAGGAGAATCCACAGTTCTTCACATACTATGAAACAGAAGAAATCCCTGATTTCCTGACAATGATGACACGTTGGAATGAGAAAGGCTTTTTCACGAAATCAGCCCTTTCTGATACCGATTCTACCAAGACACAGAATGGTAAGGCTGCAATGAGAACACACAATGTTGATACATTCCAGACCTATGCTGTTATGCATCCGGAATGGAACTTTGAATACAGTGATCTTGACAAGTACAGCTGTCACTTACCATATACACAGGATGCTATGGCAATCTCCAATACTTCTCAGAATCCTGAAAGAGCACTTGCTTTCTGGGATCTGCTGACAAGCGATCAGGAAGTATATGATGCATTTATGTATGGTGTATTGGGAACCTCTTATGAACTTAATGATGAAGGTCAGTATTCCATCCTGGATGCTGATAACTATGCAGTATCTTCCATGTGGGCAGCACGTACAACAGGACTTAACCGTGATGTAGCAGGAACTCCAGAATCCTACACAACCTGGCATGAGAACTTTGAGGAAAGACTTGCAGAAAATGATGTCTGGGAGAAATATGCAGCATTTACAATTGACACTTCCAACATTGAGACAGAATATGCAGCATGCCAGAATGTACATCAGCAGTACTGGTGGCCATTGGAGTTAGGCTATACAGATTCTGTAACAGGGCTTGCAGAATATAAGGAAAAGATGGAAGCAGCAGGTATCGAAAAAGTGCGTGCAGAGCTTCAGAAGCAGTTAGATGCATATGTAACCAATATGAATCAGTAAAAAGCATATTAATACAGAGCCGGAGCTTATTTCCGGCCCTGTTTGTAATAAAGAAAGGGCAGGTTTATCAGAATGAGTAGAGATATTAAGAAGATTATCAGTGAAATGACATTAGAGGAAAAGGCAGGAATGTGTTCCGGTGCTGATTTCTGGCACTTAAAGAGTGTAGAAAGACTGGGGATTCCACAGGTTATGGTAAGCGATGGGCCTCACGGACTGCGTAAACAGGACCAGTCAGCAGACCATCTGGGCATTAATGACAGTATCAAGGCAGTGTGTTTCCCTACTGCGTGTGCAACCGCATGCTCCTTTGACAGAGACTTATTACAGGAGATGGGTGAGGCTCTGGGCAGAGAGTGCCAGGCAGAGGACGTATCTGTTATTTTAGGACCGGCTGCTAATATTAAACGTTCTCCTCTGTGTGGACGTAATTTTGAATATTTTTCAGAAGATCCTTATCTGGCTTCTCAGATGGCTGCCTCCCATATAAAGGGTGTAGAGTCACAGAATGTAGGAACTTCTCTGAAGCACTTTGCAGCAAACAATCAGGAGCATCGCAGAATGTCCTGCTCATCTGAGATTGATGAGAGAACCTTCCGTGAGATCTATCTGGCAGCTTTTGAAGGAGCGGTTAAGGAGGGAAAGCCTGATACACTGATGTGTTCTTATAATAAGATTAATGGTGTCTTTGCTTCGGAGAATTACAAGCTTTTGACGCAGGTGCTCCGTGATGACTGGGGCTTCGAGGGTTATGTTATGTCTGACTGGGGCGCAGTCAATGACAGAGTACAAGGTCTGGAAGCCGGGCTGGAGCTGGAGATGCCTGCAAGCGGCGGTGATACAGACAAGGAGATTGTAAAGGCAGTAAAGAACGGCAGATTAAAGGAATCCGTACTTGACACGGCAGTAGAGAGAATCCTGAAAGTTATTTTCCATTATGCTGATAACAGGAAACAGGTAATCTGGGATAAGGAGGCAGACCATAAGCTGGCAGCCAGAATTGCCACAGAATCTATGGTACTTCTTAAAAACGATGGTATTCTGCCTTTGCCAAAACAGGATAAGAAGATTGCATTTATTGGTAAATTCGCCGATAAACCAAGATATCAGGGAGGCGGCAGCTCTCATATCAATTCCTACAAGGTAGTCAGTGCCCTGGAAGCAGTCAAGGCATATACAGAAGTAACCTATGCACAGGGCTATGACATTAAGGAAGATGCGGTAGATGAGGCTCTGGAGACTGAGGCAGTCAAAGCAGCACAGACAGCGGATATTGCAGTTATATTTGCCGGACTTCCTGATGCTTTTGAATCAGAAGGTTACGACAGAAGCCATATGCGTATGCCACAGTGCCAGAATCATCTGATCTCAGAAATCCTCAAGGTACAGAAGAATGTGGTAGTGGTACTGCATAATGGTTCTCCAATAGAGATGCCCTGGGCAGATGATGTAAAAGGTATTCTGGAATCCTATCTGTGTGGACAGGCGGTAGGAGAAGCACAGTGTGCATTACTGTTTGGTGAGGCGAATCCATGTGGTAAGCTTGCGGAGACGATTCCCTATAAATTAAGTGACAATCCTTCCTATCTCAATTTCCCCGGAGATGGTAAGGTGGTAGAATATAAAGAAGGAGTATTCGTAGGCTATCGTTATTATGATACCAAGGAGATGCCGGTGCGATTCCCGTTTGGATATGGACTGAGCTATACAGACTATGAGTATCATGATATGAAGCTTTCTGCAAAGCAGATCAAGGATACAGATAAACTGACGGTATCGCTGCAGGTTACGAACACAGGCAAAATGGCAGGTAAGGAGATTGTACAGGTCTATGTAGCTGACAAGACTAATGTGGCATCAAGACCATGCAAGGAATTAAAGGGTTTTGCCAAAGTAAGTCTGAAGCCGGGCGAAACAAAGACAGTAGAAATCGAATTGAACAAGAGAAGCTTTGCATGGTATAACACACAGATACATGACTGGTATGCAGCAAGTGGTGATTACGAGATTTTAGTAGGTGCATCTTCTGCGGATATCCGATTGAAAGACAGCGTAGAATTGATTTCCACAACAACAATTCCTATGGAAATTACAAGAAATACGGTAGTTGCAGAGCTGACAGGCAACCCAAAGACAGCAGCAGTCCTGAAAAAATATATGGACAGCTTTAACGAGATGCTTGGTGGAGATAAGAAGGAAGAGGCGAGCGAGGCTGCCAACGAGGCAGTAACAGAAGAAATGTCCATGAAAATGATGGAGAACTCTCCGCTTCGCTCTTTCAGAAGCTTTATGCAGATCAGCAACAGTCAGTTAGATGAATTGATTGAGGAATTGAAGAAAGCAGCAGAATAAATCGGAGGAAAGGAAGCAGGTATATGAAATGGTATGAAACAACGAAGGATTCCCCCTTTGTAGAAAAAGAAATAAAAACGGCAGAAGAATCTTCCCATAAGGTAGTGCTGACAGGAGAGAAAGCCCAGAAGATAAAAGGCTTTGGCGGCTGCTTTAATGAACTGAGTGCTATCGCACTGGAAAAGACAGACAAAGAGAACCGGGAGAAAATATATCAGTCATTATTTGGCAGGGAAGGATTACAGCTTGGATTTAACAGAATTCCTATCGGAGCCAGTGATTATGCAGCCGAGTGGTATAGTCATGATGAATATGATGATGATTATGCCATGGAGCATTTCAGCATTGAAAGAGATTATAAATATCTCATTCCCTATATTAAAGAAGCACAGAAGCATTATGCAGGGGATATGAAGTTCTTTGCATCACCGTGGAGTCCTCCTACTTGGATGAAGTTTCCAAAGGCGTGCAACTATGGAAGACTCAGGATGGAACCTGCTGTATTGAAAGCGTATGCACAGTATTTTGATAAGTTCATAGAAGCATATGGGAAAGAAGGAATTCCCATTGTACAGCTCCATATCCAGAATGAACCTTTTGCAGATCAGAAATACCCCTCCTGTCTGTGGAGAGCGGAGGATTTCAGAACCTTTATCAGAGATTATCTAGGACCGTATTTTGAGGAAAAGAAGATTAACACGGATATTTTTCTTGGAACTTTGAATGGACCTGAGGACATGAATCTCTCATTTATGGGGATAAAGCTTGATAATTATAACAAATATGTGGATACGATCCTTTTTGATGAAGAAGCTAAGAAGTATATCAAAGGGGTAGGGTATCAGTGGGCAGGAAGAAATGCCATCGCAAGAACCCATGAATGTTTCCCTGACCTGGAGCTGGTCCAGACAGAGAACGAGTGCGGTGATGGGCAGAACAGTTGGGAATATGCACAGTATATGTTTAATCTTATGTGCCATTATCTCAAGAATGGAGTCAGTGCCTATACTTACTGGAATATGGTTCTGGAGACTGGTGGAGAAAGCACATGGGGCTGGCATCAGAACGCCATGATCAGCATAGAACCTTTTACAGGAGCAGTTACATATAATCCAGAGTATTATGTCATGAAGCATTATGCACACTTCATACAGCCGGGAGCAGTCCGTCTGGAGACAGAGGGGGCATGGAACAGTGCAGCCGTAGCATTTGAGAATCCTGATGGAAGTGTTATCATTGAGATACAGAATGCAATGGACAGAGCAGAAGCAGTGACGATAGAACATGCAGAACGATCCATTACAGTAGAACTGGCACCCAATTCCTTTAATACATTTGTATTATAAACGAAAATGAAAGAGAATGTGTATGGATAAGATTTTATATGGCGTAGCATATTATGACGAATATATGCCGACAGAGCGGCTTGAACAGGACATGCAGATGATGAAGAAGGCAGGCATTAATGTCATTCGTATTGCAGAGTCTACCTGGGCAAGTGAAGAAATCAGCGATGGAGTATTTGACTTTCATCATATAGAAAGAAGTATAGAGGCAGCAGCACGATATGGAATCAGCGTGATCGTAGGAACGCCTACTTACGCAGTTCCACCCTGGCTTGCTGCGAAGTACCCGGATATCATTGCCACGACAGAGCGGGGAGCTGGTAAATATGGAGCCAGACAGAATATGGATATTACTAACCCGCATTATCTGTTCCATGCTGAGAGAGTTATCCGCAGGCTGTTGGAATGTGTACAGAAATATGATAATGTAATTGGTTTTCAGCTTGATAATGAGACGAAACATTATCATACTGCGGGAAAAGGCGTACAGGAAAGATTCGTTGCTTATCTCAAGGATACTTTTGGCAGTGTGGAAGAGATGAACCGTGAGTTTGGATTTAACTACTGGTCGAACAGGGTAGACAGCTGGGAGCATGTACCTGACGTAACAGGAACGATCAACGGCAGCTTTATGGCAGAGTTTGAGAAGTTTCGACGGACGCTGGTAGATGAATTCCTGCTCTGGCAGAGAGAAATCGTAGAGGAATACCGTAGAGAGGATCAGTTTATCACACACAATTTTGACTTTGAGTGGAGAGATTATTCCTTTGGCGTACAGCCGGATGTGAATCACTTCCATGCGGCAAAGGCAGTTACCATAGCCGGATGCGATATTTATCATAAGACACAGGATGAACTGACCGGTAAAGAGGCTGCATTTTGCGGAGCGATAGCCAGAGGACTGAAAAAGGACAATTACCTTGTGCTGGAGACAGAAGCACAGGGACATATCGGCTGGACACCCTATGATGGACAGCTTCGTATGCAGGCTTTTTCCCATCTGGCAAACGGCGCAGATGGTGTGATGTACTGGCACTGGCATTCTATTCATAATTCGTTTGAAACCTATTGGAGAGGGCTTCTTAGTCACGATATGGAGGAGAACAGACCTTACCTTGAGGCTGTGACCATCGGAAATGATCTGCACAGGATCGGAGAGCACCTTCTACATCTGCATAAGGAGAATAAGGCAGCGATTCTGGTATCCAATGAATCTCTGACAGCGCTTAGCCGTCTGCCGATGTTCCCTCTGCCGGAGGAAAAGGTAAAGTATAACGATATTGTGCGGCAGTATGCAGATGCCCTGTATGAGTTAAATATTGAATATGATGTGATATCAGATGAGGAAAGAGAGCTTTCACAGTATCAATTGCTCGTAGTTCCTGCCCTTTACAGTGCAACAGATGAAACGCTTCATGCATTGAATCAGTATGTGGAGCAGGGAGGAACGCTTCTTACCACGTATAAGAGTGCATATGCCAATGAATATCTGACTGTCAGCCATGACAGAAAGCCACACATACTGCATGAAAGTCTGGGAGTCAGCTATCAGGAATATACCATTCCAAGGAATGTCAGGCTAATCTCTGACAGGGCTTTTAGTGAGGGGCTTAGTGATGCTGACAGACAGGTTGAGGTCTGGATGGAGTTTCTGATGCCGGAGTCAGGAGATACGCAGATACTGGCATCCTACGAGCATCCATACTGGGGCAGATATGCGGCAATTACGCAACATTCCTATGGACAGGGAAAGGGTATCTATGTAGGCTGCCATATCAGCAATGCCTATGCAAAAGCGTTAGTCGGCTATGTAGCAGAACAGGCTGGAATCAGGGATGTGTCACAGGAAGCGCAATTTCCTGTAAATGTCAGAAGTGGTAACAATACATCCGGCAAAAGGGTGCATTACTATTTTAACTATTCCAATGAACACATAGAACAGAAATATCTTCATGAGGAAGCTGTAGAATTGATCAGTGGAATGACGTATGAGAAAGGACAGCTCCTGTCAATGCAGCCCTGGAGCGTGTTTATATTGGAAGAGCAGACAGAAAACATGAAATGAACCGAATAAGAAAACCCTGCCGTAGTACCTGCAATATGGTATTCGGCAGGGCTTTGTCAATTCTCGTTTTCTTTCTCTTCATCATAATAGGCTTTGATGCGGATTGCCTGGTTGTGATCACCGAAATCTTCGCCAAACAGTGTGCAGCCTCCACAGTTAGCAGTATCCTTGGGAACTTCAAATCGAAAAGTGATATAACTGTTATAGTCAATGTTAAGCTCCTGAATCGTTATATCGGAGAGCTTCTTTGTACCATCCATGAAAGTGCCTTCGTTATTGATGATCAGGGTCTTGAGCAGACCATATTGGTTCAGTGTTTCAGACCACCAGGCAGGTGAAACATATCCTCTCCTTGCACCGTAATCACCGGGACTGATCCACATGCCAAGAGGGATGCCGTTGATAGAAAAATAAATATCGGAAGGATAATCTTCGTTGGTGCTTGGGCATTCAGAAGATATTTCAAAAGAAATCTGCAATTCATTCAAAGTCTGTCCGGGCTGTAGATGATTAGGAAGGTTATATTCCACATATCCGCTTGTAAACCACAGAATACCTGCATTGAATCTGTCCGGGAAAGAGAAAACACGTGGATCATCCAGAGAACCGATGATCTCCTTACCGGTAGCAAGCCCACAGGTAGGAGTGCCATGACATGCAGTGTAGTAACCTACACGGATATCGTCTGTATAACAGTGCCTAGGCTCTTTTAAAGGAGCTAAGTCTATCATCAATCTGTCATATTTAGGACGTACAATCTTCATAGTGCCTCTTTTACCGGAGGTTGTTTTAATCTTTACCAGATCTGCTTCTTCCAGCTTGCTTACATGCATGGATATCGCGCCGTTTGTTAATCCCAGTGCCTCTGCCAGATCGTTCATGCTCAGGGAATCATTCTGATAGATCATTTCCATGATTTTCAGACGCATAGGTGTGCTGAGAGCCTTGAACACAGCTTCTGCTTCACCAATAGATTGAAAATACAGCATATCATCAAATCCTTTATCAATTCATTTACTTTATATATCCACTATCATAATATAATAAAAATATAAAGTCAATGCTATAATATTTGACTAATGACTAAACGAATCTCGATTATTTTAATGAAGAGTAAAGTATCACATATACAAAATTATGCATAAAATGCACTTTTTGTGTATTTTACTATACTTTTGCCCAAAATGGTGGTAGGATAAAACTAAAAATAATGATGCAAATGCATCAAAAGACACAATATTACACATATTATATGCAAAAGATAGATAATAATATGTAAAGTCAGACTAGGAGGATGATAAAATGACACAGAAACAGTATAAACGAGCCAATACGATAGTATTTCCGGTACTGACACTAATCATGGCATATGTATTCTTTACACTAGTGGTATATATGAAGACATATCCGGAGCAGGTGTCTGTATCTACATATGTGCAGCTTATAGGTTCATTAGCAGCAATTATTGTTAATGTTGTACTTTTTGTTAGTAAAAGAGACAGCCATATATGTGCGGATGGGATGCTGGGAGCAGCATTAGGAGTATATCTGATACTCAGACTGGTATCTGTTACAGAGGACAATTGTATGTATGCATTTCCTATCCTGTTTACAGCAATCGTATACCTGAATATTAAGACAGTGATATGGAGTAATGCAGTGATCATTGCAGCGAATCTGCTGCGTCTGGTGACACATACAGCCAGCCTGCAGGATGGAAGTACCAATGGTGCGACAATGTTCGTTGCTGTACTGGTCAGCTTTTTGGTAGGATATGCCTCTATCAGATGTACGAAGCTTTTGGTACAGTTCAATAAAGAGAATATGGACGAAATTCTGGAAGCGGCTAAGAAGCAGGAAGAGAGCCACAAGCTTATGCTTCAGGTTGCTGATAATATCATGAAGCATTTCGGAGAAGCAATGGATATGCTGGATACGCTTGAATCGAGTCTGTCCAACAGTCATACATCCATAGAGAATATAGCCGGAAGTACTGAGAGCACAGCAGAGGCGATACAGGGTGAAGCAGAGATATGCGGTGAGATCCGTGAGAATTCTGAGCATGCACAGGAGCTGGCAAATGAGATGATAGCATCCTCTGATAAAGTATCAGGCACTGTGGAAGCCGGTGTCAATTCCATGCAGGAGCTGGGAGTCCAGGCAGATAATGTCAGCCAGTGCAGTGCAGCTATGGAGAGTGTAATTGAGGAGCTGACGAAAAAGGTAGGACAGGTAGCAGGCTTTGTAGATTCTATTATCAGTATTTCCAACCAGACTAATCTGCTGGCATTGAATGCTTCTATTGAGGCAGCCAGAGCAGGAGAAGCCGGACGTGGTTTTTCAGTTGTTGCAGAAGAAATCAGGACACTGTCAGAGGATACGAAGAACGCTTCTACGAATATAACTAACATTATCAAGGAGCTGAACGAAGACACCAGACATGTAAATGAGAGCATCCGTGATTCAGCTGGCAGCGTAGCCAAGCAGAATGAGCTGATTACAGAGAGTATGGAAAGATTCGAGCAGGTGGAGAATGAAGTGAAAATTCTTTCCGGCTATATCAATGATGTAAAGGAGAGCATGGAGCGTACCCTATCCTCTTCTAATGTGATTTATGACCATATAACGCAGCTTTCAGCTACCAGTGAAGAAGTTGCGGCTGCTTCCAGTGAGGGCTTGAACAATTCAAATGTCACAGTAGGTGAGGTAGCAAAGTGCAGACAGATTTTTGAAGCAATCTATGAGCTTGCGAAGGATCTGCAGACCTATTAAACAGACAAATAGTGTAAGAATCAGAATCGGGGCGAAAGCGGTAGACTGCTTTCGCCTTTTTTGATACACTGGAATTGTTTGAAGCTTCAAAGGATGGAAAGGCATGGTCAATAAAATATGAAGAAACGTATGCAATGGGAAGTGCTGGCTGTTATCGTATTGATAAGCTGGGGAATAATTTTCTGGAAGAATCTGGAATATCAATATACCTTTCAGGGGCAGGAGGCTACGATAGGAGAGGATTCCTATGTAGGTGTATCAAATTACGAAGTGGATAATCATATATATAAAGTAACTGGTGAAGATCCACAGTTATATCTGAAATCAGAGGGAACAGTGGGAGGAATGTGCATTTCTTGCAATGCCAATAACAGTGAAGAGCTGCCGGTACAGGTCTTCTATGCAAAAGCCGGAGAAAATTACACAGAGAAACATTCCTTCCAGACTGTTATAGAGTCAGGCAGAACGTTTTGCAGTATTCCAATACCGTTAGGTGAGTATGATTCTTTCAGACTGGATATAGATGGTGATTTTATTTTATATGAAATAACAGTATATGCAGGTGAGACTAAGGTTAGTCCGGTAATATCAGCAGACACTTTACATCAATGTCTTATATATTTCCCTGTGACATTGCTCGTCATATTGCTTGTCTTCTGGGCGCATAAGGTAAGAGCCGGGGAAATGGGATTACACAATTATATGCTGCAATTATCCGGCAAGAATCAGAATCAGACCTCCAGAGAGGTGCACTGGGATTATATGCGTGTACTGGCAGCAGTACTGGTCATACTGGCTCATGCCTGTTCCCCGATGGTGGATCTGGCTGATGCTGACTGGAAACGGCTGATCCTGGTAGGTGGTCTGACACTTGGTTTGAGCTGTAATGTGATCTATGTCATGTTATCTGGCGCACTTTTGCTAAACTCCCGCAAAGAAGAATCAGTGGGTTCTTTCTATATAAGAAGGGCATCCAAGGTCATCATTCCTTTAATTGCCTATTATTTACTGTTATTGTCTCTGAATCATGAGGTGGGATTCCTGCCACCAAAAAATCTGGGTGTAGCATTTAAAAGAATCCTGACAGGCGCACCAGATGTAGGACCGCATCTGTGGCTGATCTATACGATAGTGGCTTTGTACCTGATTACACCATTTTTCCGCGTTATGGTGCAGCATCTTACTGATAAAATGCTGTTTGCAATGGCGGTTGTTATTCTGGTATGCAACGCATTAACGCTGTATCTGCCATTGGCAGGAATTGGTTTTGGTATATCTACTTTCCTTGCCGGATGGGAAGGCGTATTCCTTATGGGATATATCATGACAAAAGACCAGACCAGAAGCTATGATAAGAAAATCATGACAGCAGCTGTTGTGACATTTATTGTGTCAGTTGTTGTGGTATTTCTAAATTCTGCCAATATGAATTATGTTTATAATAATGCCATTACGTTGCAGCTGCTCTCCTGTGGTATCTTTGCACTGATGCTTCGCCATAAAAGCTGGTTCGTTGGCAAAGACAATGCAGTTATCCGCTTATGTTCCAGATACAGTTATGCAATTATCCTGATTCACTGGTATGCGTTGTTTGTCATTGTGCAGGGCAAATTCCATATAACTGCACTACGATTTGGCTGTATAGGTGGTATTGCTGTAACGGTGATGCTTGCCTTTGCGGTCAGTCTCGTACTTGGAATTATATATGACAATACAGTAGTAATAGTGTGCAGCGTTTTATTTGATAAACTGATAAGTGGAATCAAACGAATCAGGAATAAATAAGAATAGGATTCATATACTATGCAATAACGAACTGTGCAGGTATATATGAAGAAATTATCCCGCCTGTTGGCAATCCTGTTATGCTTTCCTTTGCTTGGTAATCTGTTTATGACAGAAGATGAAAGACCACAAAGGGAAGAAAGGATGGCTTCTACGGCGGGTTTTTCTGTTATTGTGGAGATGCAGAATGGAAGTTACTGCTATGACCCGGAGGAGGTGCTGCCCTTTATGATGTCTTCCATGCTGGCAGATCAGAAGGGAGAAGAACTGTATCGGGCAGCGGCTGTCATATGCCGCACCAATCTGGTCTATAAATGGCAGCAGGAGAACAGACCGGAGCAGCTTATCCTTGAAGATACAGGAATGGCATGCAGGGATGAAATAACAGATCATATGCAGCAGGCAGTTGCAGATACGGCAGGAATCGTACTTACGTATGAAGGAGAAGTGATTCCCGCTCCTTTTTTCTATATGAGCAGTGGCAAGACCAGAGATACAGGGCTGCCTTTTTTTAAAAGTGTGGACTGTAGTGACAATCTCTATGATAAAGAGTATCTTTTTCAATATCATTACCGCAAAAAGGATTTTTATGCCAGAATCAAAGAAATCAGTGGATGGAAATTCTGCAACAGTTTACAGGATATGGAGCTGGAACGTGACGATAGCGGATATGTGAAGGTTATACATTGTACTGGAGAAGAAATGGTACTGACAGCGGATGCTCTGTGTCAGGCATTGGAGCTGCGGTCGCCCGATTTTGACTGGGAGGAACAAGAGGATCTTATTATGATAAGAACCAGAGGGATAGGTCATGGGATAGGGTTTGATGTGTGCCATGGAGCCAGGCTGGATGCGCAGGGAATGGAATATCGGCAGATACTGGAATATTTTTACAAAGATATAATGCTGGACAAAAAATATAATGCATGTGAATAGATTTAGAAATACAGGCAATCATACTAATACGAGGTACTTGTACCTACGTCCCAGAAGCAGATTAGAGAAAGGCAAGGTGTTAGTATGAACAGACGTAACAACAAGCGTCCTTTACAGAAGGAGAAGGTGTGTATGATCGCAGCCTCTGTCTTTGTGCTGTCAGCCCTTACATTGACGGGAGTCTATATGGCGTCCATAGGAGATTCCAGAGAGGATGACAATCGAATAGATTTTGCTCAGATAGAAAAGCAGGCACAGGAACAGCAGTTGGCTGATGAGAGATTTGGAAATGACCAGGAACTGAGTCAGAATGATGACATGGATGTGGACCCGCAGTATACCGAGGCGAATTCTGCAGGCGTGACCAATGACAGGCAAAAGGCAGAAGACCTAAGGAATGCAGGCAGAAATGAGATGACAGATGCCAGATTCGGTGAGGATATAGCAGGAGAGTCATCCTCTGTAGTGCAGGAAGACCCCGTAGAGGAAACTGTCATTGCACAATCAGAGACACAAAATGCTGTGGCAGAGCCTTCCTTTGGAGAAGGAGATGTACTGCAATGGCCTATTGTAGGAGAAGTGCTGGTCAACTACAGCATGGACAAGGCGGTGTATTTTGCAACAATGCAGCAATACCGCTACAGTCCTGCCATTGTCATTGCAGCGACACCGGATGAGACGATTACGGCAGCGGCAGATGGTGTAGTAGAGAAGGTATATTATGATACCCAGACTGGAAACAGTATTTTATTTGATCTTGGAAATGGATATGAGCTTACCTATGGACAGCTGACAGATATCACATTAGCAGAGGGAGATGTAGTATCGGCAGGAGATATTGTGGGTAAAGTTGCCAAGCCCACCATTTATTATTCTGTAGAAGGCAGTAATGTGTATTTTAAGCTGACCAAGGATGGACAGCCAGTGAATCCGCTGAGCAGAATGGAGTAATTCTTATCAGACTTGCGTATTTACTTGTCACTAAAATGCGTGTACAATAGGAGAAAATTGTTATTGAGGTACGTAAATGAGAAGAAACAGATTACTTTGTCTGTATCTGACTGTCTGTATGCTCTTGTCAGGCTGCGGCAATACGGCAGCAGCCGCAGTACAGGGGCAGCCACAGTCTAATAATATATCAGTACAGACCGTATCACAGCCCCTGTATCAGTCAGAGGTCACATATGAGCTTCCTGTAAGCAGAGTAAGAGTACTGTTGGACAGAGAAGGCTATCTGCCCCATAGAGATAAGAAGGTGCTTTTCCTTGGAGAGCATCTATCTGATGAGTTTCGTATTGTAGAGGAACAGTCCAGAGAGGTTGTCTATACCGGTACTATCACGAAGACAGCATATGATGAAGCAGGTACACAGACTGTCAGCAAGGGAGATTTCTCTGATTTTACTGTGGAAGGTACATATTATATAGAAACAGATGGAATCGGGCGCTCCTATACATTTTCCATAGGAGAGCAGGTATATCGGGACTTGTTTCAGGCGTTGATGGAGCAGGAACAGCATTTTACTTATGAAGAAAGCCCACAGGGCATTATCAATCTGGGAT
Source organism: Agathobacter sp. (assembly GCA_963596435.1). Classification (GTDB taxonomy): domain Bacteria; phylum Bacillota; class Clostridia; order Lachnospirales; family Lachnospiraceae; genus COE1. The sequence goes on along the minus strand of CAVBMG010000004.1, from coordinate 35,963 downwards.
TTGGCATGCATGCCATGCTGCTGGCATTACAGTGCCACGGCAGTGTATTTGAAGAAAATAAGACACTGGTTCCTCAATTGCTTAACTCAGCAGACTGGATGTTATCTGTACAGGATGCCGATACGGGAAGTATTTATGAAGATTATGAAGCAACTGCCGTATTTTGTGGTATTATGGCAATGTATCATAATGTATTTGGCAAATATGATGAGAAAGCAGCCAAGGCATATCTGGACGCTTCACGGAAGTCCTGGAACTGGATGGAGAAACAGAAAAGCGACAGTAAACAGGCAAATGCCAGATTTTATGCAGCAGCACAGCGTTTTCGGATAGAAGGAGACTCGAAGAGTCAGGAAGTAGTAGTATCTTATCTGAAGCAGCATGAAGCAGATATTATGAAAGACAGGTTTTCCTTTTATGGGGCAATTGTCTATCTGGGAACAGAGCGTAATACGGATAGAGATATCTGTTCCAGACTGATGCAGAAGCTGGTAAGTGAGACAGAAGAAATCTGCATTGCGTCCAAGAAGGATACTTTTGGCGTGTATGCAAGAGATATTTCTGATAATCTGAATAAGATACTGCTGATCTGCTTCGTTGACTATATTACACCGAGCAATGAATATGCGACAGTTATGGAGAATACCATACATTATATAGAAGGCAGAAATGAGGAAGGCATCCGTTATCTGGGGGAAGATGGAACCTGGATGGAAGCGGAGAAGACACAGAATCGTACACCGGAGTGGAATGGTATTCTGCTTTTCGCTTTAAGCGACTTGTTGGATGACACAGGGAATTAAGATACTGTTCAAATAGTGCGGTGTGGTATACCGAAAGTGTTTATTTTAGGAAGAAAGATAGGAACTGTGAGTAAAAAACAGTATACTACAATGGTTTGAAGGTTATGGAAAGGTGGTTATTAATATGAAAATAACAGTATTAGCAGGTGGAACCAGTACAGAAAGAGACGTATCCCTTGTAACGGGATCGATGATCTATAAATCTCTGGTAAAGAGTGGACATCAGGTGGTTCTGGTAGACTTATATCTTGGCTATGGGGGCGCAGATTATACAGATGTATTCGCCATTAAGAAGGACTGGAGTGAAAGCATTCAGGCAATCTCCAGCCAGAATCCTGATATCAAGCAGGTAAGAGCCATGAGAAAGGACGATCCTTATAATGAAGTAGGACCTCATGTCATTGATATCTGTAAGCAGAGTGATATTGTATTCCTTGCACTGCATGGTCAGAATGGAGAAGATGGTAAGGTACAGGCAATGTTTGACCTTTTGCACATCAAGTATACAGGAACAGATTACTTCTCAAGTGCACTGGCTATGGATAAGGTGATTTCCAAGGAATTATTTATAAAATATGACATTCCAACACCAAAGGGAATTACCCTCACTGTAGGACAGGAGGCACAATGGGATACCTATCCATGTATCGTTAAGGTCAACAGAGGCGGTTCCAGCGTTGGTGTATACAAGGCAGAGAATGCACAGGAATTGCAGGATGCATTAAAGCAGGCATTTTCATTTGAAAAAAGAGTCCTGATTGAAGAATATATAGATGGAAGAGAATTTTCCATTGGTGTTATGGATGGCAAAGCACTGCCGATTATCGAGATTGCTCCCAAGGTAGGTTTCTATGATTATAAGAACAAATACCAGGCTGGTTCTACTGTAGAGACCTGTCCTGCAGAGCTGCCAAAGGAAGTAACAGAAGGCATGCAGCGCTGTGCAGAAGCAGTATACAGAGCGCTTCGCCTTCATACTTATGTAAGAGCAGATTTCCGTATGGATCGTGAGTATCATTTCTATTGTCTGGAAGCTAATACACTTCCGGGTATGACACCTACATCCCTGTTGCCTCAGGAAGCAGCAGCGGTAGGAGTAGATTTTGATGCTCTGTGTGAAGAAATTATCAGAATCTCCCTGGAGAAATACAACGAAGCAGAATAAAAGAGAAAGGTGTGACAAAAACATGAAAAATATGACGTTGGCGAACATCGCAAAAGCAGTGAATGGTTCTTTACATAATGCAGGACAGCATGCAGAGGAGGAAGCAGCAGGTGTTGTGCTGGATTCCCGCAAGGTGGAAGCTGGTTATGTATTTATTGCTACAAAAGGCGAGCGTGTGGATGGTCACACTTTTATTGATGCTGTTTTTGAAAAAGGCGCACTTGGTGTAATCTGTGAGAAAGCACCCGAAAACCCAAAAGGAGCATATATTTTAGTAGAAGACAGTTTTCAGGCACTCAAGGATGTGGCTGCCTTTTACAGGAAACAGCTCAATATCAAGGTAGTGGGAATTACCGGAAGTGTGGGTAAGACCAGCACGAAGGAATTCATTGCAGCAACACTGGCGACACATTATCAGGTATTAAAGACCGAAGGAAACTTTAATAATGAAATAGGTTTACCTCTTACGGTATTGCGTATCAGAGACAATATCGAAGTGGCTGTACTGGAAATGGGCATCAGTGATTTTGGTGAGATGCATCGTCTCAGCAGTATTGCACAGCCGGATGTATGTGTGATTACCAATATAGGACAGTGCCATCTGGAGAATCTGGGAACCAGGGATGGTATTCTTAAAGCCAAGACAGAGATCTTCGACTTCATGCAGCCGGATGGTAAAGTATGCTTAAATGGTGATGATGATAAGCTGATGACAGTAACCGAGTTGCGCGGTAAACGTCCGCTTTTCTTTGGAAAAGACAGTAAGAATGAAATATATGCAACGGATTATGTAAACCAGGGACTTGCAGGAAGCACTGCCAATATCCATAGAGAAGGCAGAACATTCGGCGTTAAGATTCCACTCCCCGGAGAGCATATGGTCTACAATGCCCTGGCTGCTACAGCGGTAGCGACTGTGATGGGATTGTCTGATGAAGAGATTGCCAGAGGAATAGGTTCCGTAGAGCCTGTTGGTGGAAGAAGCCACGTCATTCATGAGGATAAGGTTACGATTATTGATGACTGCTACAATGCCAACCCGGTATCCATGAAAGCTGCGATTGATCTGTTAAGTATGGCAAATACCCGCAAGGTCGCAATTCTGGGAGATATGTTTGAGCTGGGAAGCAATGAGAAGGCTCTGCATGAAGAGGTTGGAACCTATGCGGCATACAAGAAGATTGACTGTATAATCTGCGTGGGTAATCTGTGCAGACATATGTATGATGGCGTGAAGGCTGTAGAATCCGACAGCAGGGCTTACTATTTTGAAGACAGAGATATTATGCTGGAACATCTGGGAGAGATTCTCCAGACAGGTGATACTGTGCTGGTAAAGGCTTCTCATGGTATGCATTTTGAAGAAGTGGTGAAGCAGATACCACAGATACTGGCGTGATGCCATTTATTTTGCCAAAAGTTCAGCATATTTTTCTTTATTCTTAAAATAAGTATCACTGATAATCTGCTGTACATAGGGAGCAAGCTGTTTCTTATTCTCAGGGGCAAGCTCGTTTATATAAACAGGTTTGCCATATTCTACAACGACATGTGTCTTGCGAATTTTGGGAAAATGATCCTCTAAGACGGCAGCACTGTTATTGATCGTAATCGGTACGATAGGACAGTTTGCTTTCTGGGCAATCTTAAAGCTTCCTTCATGGAAAGGAAGAAAGGTATCAGCCACCTTGTTTCTGGTTCCCTCAGGGAAGATACAGATGGAAATACCATTTTTCATCAATTCAATTGCCTGCAGAATTGTCTTTAATCCTGCCTTTATATCTTGTCTGTCAAGGAAAAGGCAGTGCAGGTTGCGCATCCAGATGCGCAGCAGTGGAACCTTCTCGATTTCTTTCTTTGCAATGTAACCGGTTACACGGGCTACCTTAGTGTAAGTGATGACAACATCAAAGAAACTGCGATGATTGCCGACATAGAGAACCGGGGTGTCTGTAGGTACATTTTCCAGACCTATGAAAGTAACTTTAGTGCCTGCCAGGAAAAGGACGACACGGAAAGCCCAGTTGACAATTGCCAGAGAGGAACGATCTTTCACACCCGGATTGAATTTACCAATAATCCATTCTACGAACATAATGGGGATACTGAGTATCAGAAATAGAACTACAAAAAGTACTACAATAATTAATCGAATCATACTATACCTTTCTGCTTTCGTGTTTTTCTTTATTATAGTGGAGAAATCCTATAAAAGCAAGGGCTGTACTACATGGAGATCAGTCCAAAGGCATTGGCTACGGAGCTGATGAGAATAATTGCAGCAAAAACCGGGCACAAATATTGAATCATAAAATAAAATATCTTCTTACGGCGGAAGGGCTTTCCTTCCTTTGTCACTTCTTCTTCTATCTTTTCAGAGCCAATTGTGCGTGATACTAAGAGACAGATTGTAATGGCTGCAATTGGCATCATGACGGAGTTTGTCAGGAAATCAAAGAAATCCAGAAACTGCATACCCAGGATTTTTACATCTGCCAAAGGACCATAGCCTAAGGAAGAGAGACTTCCCAGTGCAATGATAATAACACAGATTAGAAGCGTTGATCTCTTTCTATTTATTTTTAATAACACGTGAAATTAGTGTAGCATAGGGGGATATGAAATGCAACATATTAGAGACATAACCTGACATGGAAGGTAATAGAATAGGAATAAGATAATAAGAATATCAGGCAGAAAGGGAATAGGAATTGTGAAAAGTATGATAAGAAATATAAAAACACATGTTATTATTGCGGGATTGATAGCAGTAATGGGAATTTTAGGGGGATGTGCGGTAGAGAAGGAGGATGAGGGGAAGGTTCGGGATCTGGAGTTTACGGTGGTGGCTCAGGAGGAGCAGCCGGATGCGCTTCGGGATGTGATTGAGGAGAAGAAGGAGAAGCCTTTTCAGATCAGTTATACGAGAGGGGAGGATCTCTATATTGCGGTGGGGTATGGAGAGCAGGAGAGTAGTGGCTATAGTATTAGTGTGAATGAATTATTTGAGACAGAGAACACGATTGTAATAGATACGACTCTGATTGGTCCGCAGGCATCAGAGCAGATAGTACAGGTGGCATCTTATCCCTATGTGGTAATAAAAACAGAGGGGATTGCCGATAAGACCGTAGAATTTAGATAATACGTATGTTATACTTGGTCTGTAATCAAGGTGTAAGCCTGTAATGCTGAAATTCAGATAGTGCATTTTTGTATTTACAGGATGAAATGCTGAATTGAGAGGTAAAATAACATATGATATTAATTAAAAACGGAACGATAATAGATCCTTCCTGTAAGAGAGAAGAGAAGGGGGATCTTCTGATTGCAGATGGTAAGATAGCCAGAATTGCACCATGTGGTGAGATTCAGGAAGAAGGGTGCGAGGTAATTGATGCCACAGGTATGGTAGTTGCACCGGGGCTTGTGGATGTGCATGCTCATTTCAGAGATCCTGGATTTACCTATAAGGAAGATATTGATACAGGAGCACAGGCAGCTTTGCAGGGTGGATTTACCAGTGTGGTATTGATGGCGAATACGAAACCTGTTGTAGATAATGAAGAGACACTTAACTATGTATTGGAGAAGGGAAAGAATACTCCGATTCATGTATACAGCTGTGCCAGCGTCTCTAAGGGATTACAGGGCAAAGAACTGGTAGATATGGAGCTCTTGTACAGCAAGGGTGCAGCTGGGTTTACAGATGACGGGATACCGCTGTTGGATGTCGATATTCTGGAACAGGCTTTTGTGAAAGCAGCAAGTATTGGTGTGCCAGTCAGCCTTCATGAAGAGAATCCGGCGCTGATCAACAATAATGGTGTAAATAGCGATATCGCACAGAAGAAGTTCGGTATTGGTGGTTCACCAAGAGAAGCAGAGATAGATTTAATAGCCCGTGACCTTGAAATAGCATTAAAAACAGGTGTTATTATTGACGTACAGCATATCAGTACGAAAGAGGGCGTAGAGCTGGTGCGCCAGGCAAGACAGAAAAGTACTAAGATTCATGCGGAAGCAACACCACATCATTTCAGTCTGACGCAGGAAGCGGTGGTAGAGCATGGCACACTTGCCAAGATGAATCCGCCTCTTAGACTGGAAGAAGACAGACAGGCGATTATTGCAGGTATTCAGGATGGAACAATAGATATTATTGCAACAGACCATGCACCTCACAGCGCAGAGGAGAAGAGTAAGCCGCTGACAGAAGCTCCCAGTGGAATTATCGGGTTAGAGACAGCACTTTCTCTTGGCATTACCAATCTGGTAGACACAGGAAAAGTAAGCATGATGCAACTTTTGTCTTGCATGTCGTGCAACCCTGCCAGAATGTATGGATTGAATGCAGGAAATCTTGCAATTGATTCTACAGCTGATGTAGTTATTTTTAATCCGAAAGCACAATGGACGGTAGACAAATTTGCATCCAAATCTTCTAATTCTCCTTTTATTGGGAAAAAACTAACAGGTGTTATTAAATATACCATTGTAAATGGTAATATTTATCCAATAAGATAAAAAAATGGGCATTCATCAGATTTGATTTTGATGACTGCCCATTCTTATTTGTCAGTTTTGTTTTCACGCATGCTGCTTGGAGTAACACCATAGATTTTCTTGAAAGCACGTCGGAAGGTGTTGGCATTGTTGTAGCCAACAGAGATATACAATTCGTTCAGGCTGATATCTGTTTCTTTGATCATATGGGCTGCTTCGCTCATACGGATATTCTCCAGATAGGTGGAGAAGTTCACGCCGGTCTTTTCCTTGAACATATGTGAGAAATAACTTTCTGATATCTGGAATTCATCAGATATCTTATTCAGACCCATTGACGGGTCCATAAAGTTCTTTTCAATATATTTCTCGATTGCAGTCACCAGATTGGTATCTTCTGATTCTACGGCAAAGAGCTTACACAGAGTCAGAGCAATGTCTTCACACAGCTTGAATGTAGCGTGTTCATTGAACTGTTCATCCAATTGGGCAGTGACTTCTGCGGAAATTCCACTGGGCAGAGCAAATCTGGCTTTTAACAGAGTATTTCGAATATCGGAGAGCAGGAACTTCAACAAATTGATTGGAAGGGAACGTTCTTCGATATTTTCCTGATGAATCAGATTGAATAATTCCAGTACCTGAGAAGTATTGCCGGTCGTAATGAAGTGAATCAGCTTCGTTGACAATTCAGGTGGATAATAAAAGGCATTGGAATCCTTCTTAATAAATTCATAAGGAAAGAAGAAATAATTCTTACTGGTATAACTGATGGATTCTACAGCCTGCTGGTAAGATTCCCATACATTCGTCAGGCTGTCTGTATTTCTGCCAATACCTGCAAACAACCAGATTCCATAGGTATCCAGCAGATAATTATGAAGCTGGACAATTGTTTCGTTTGTTCTGATAATCAGATTGGCTTCATCTTCCCTGGTACATGCCAGAAGCAGTGCATAGGTTCTGTCTGCAGGGTTGAAATAATACAGAGGAGACCCCAGATAATTCTGCAAAGCATCCGTAATGATATGATTGAAGTCATCAGAGGAACGTATCTGATGCGTGTTTTCTCCGGATTCACCGGCATTATTATAGGCAACGATATACAGACAGTTATAATACAGAGGTTCGCCGAACAGATTCAGATACTCTTTAATATAAGAAGCCTCTTCTTCGGAAGCAATAAGCCCTGTCAGCAATTGCCTGACATAGCTGATGCAGATGATTGGACGCTGGCTTTCGACAACTTCCTGCAGATGATTTTGTGCTTCTACAGCAACATTTAATTCCTGCCCCAGTTTTATGATAGGCGCTACATTTCTCCTTGAAAAACGGATGATCAGGGAAATGCCAAACAGGAAAGCAATTAAAAAACATGTGATATATAACACCTGTTTTACAATTGCACCTGAGGTATAGCAGAAAGCAGGAAAACTGTAATAATATGTGTAGCCTGTAAGCTGTGACGTATACCTGCCTATCGTAAGCCTTCCATAACCGCTGTAAAAATTGCCGTTATAATTCAGTTCAAAGATTCTGTCTGCAGAGAAATCTGAAGCAGAATCAGAAACCAGACTCAAGAAAGGATAACCTTCCTTATTTACTGCTATGATAAAGTCCTGCCCGGAATCATCAGAGGAAAGTGAAGTGAACAGAGAAGACAGTTCTTCCTTCTCAAGCACAAAGCAGATAACAGCATCTGCTTTCATGTAGTAGAGGTCATTCATGTTTACCATGTACATATAGTAGTTCTTACTGAAATTCGGTGCAACATTGTCCATAGGTAGAAAACGGTAATAATTGGATTCTTCTGAAAGCGCTTTCAGCCAGTTCTCATATTCCGGAGCTGAATACCTCTTCATCCAGTTATAATATCGCTGTGCACTGATAAAATAGTTAGGAGACAGGATATAATCTGTATTGGGCATATAACAATATACCTCTTCAATTGGAAGCAATGCTTCCGGGTACACATCTGTAGACAGAAGTGTTGCAAGGGAAATTCCCATGTCTAAGAAGCTTGTATCATGGGAATCCTGATAGGCAATAAGCTTGCGGAAAGAATTATTCTGGAGCAGCTGCCTGCAATATACATTCATAATATTCAGATCTTTTTCAAAAAGCTCTACATTGCTGACCATAGTAGCTTCCTGCTGGAAATTATACTGATGCTGTATGTTATGGACAGTAGACTGGTACAGATACAGGAATAAAATAAGAATTACAAGCAGAAAAATACTGTAAGAAGTTACCATATGCAGCATGAGGGACTGTTTGTCGGTTGTGGAAATTTTATTTTTTTTTGATTTTATTCTATTCAAAATCATCAAGTTTTCTCCATGATATTATAAATTATCAGTTTGTATAGTAGTATTGTACCAGTTTTAAATAAAAAAAACAATATGTAAGTACTTACATGAAACCCTTGAAAAATGGGGCTTTTTTGGAAACTCAGTCAAATAATGTACGTCACAGCAAAAATTGTAACTTGTCTGGCAGACGTGTAAATGATATGTTAAATCCAGAGCAAAGGCAACGCCTGAGGTTCGGAAAAGTAAAATTTATATTAGGGAGGAAAGTAAGAAATGAAGAAGAAAGCATTATCTTTACTTTTATCATCAGCTATGGTTGTATCTTTAGCTGCATGTGGCAACTCTTCTGATAGCGCAAGCACAGCTACAGATTCAAACGTTGCATCATCTACAGAAGCTGCAAGTGCAGATGCATCTGCAACAACAGAAAGTACATCATCTTATGAACTTACAGAACTTAACATCGTAGTAAACGGTACATTAACAGCAACAGTTGATAATGGACAGCAGGCATTCGTAGAGCAGTGGGAACAGGCTGTAAGCGAGGAACTTGGACATGATGTTAAGCTTAACGTCCAGCAGTTAGACCACTCTGGTTATACAGATGCAGTTGGACGTTTATTCGCAGGTGGCGATTATCCTGATGCAATGATCATGTCAGCAGATATGTTCAAGCAGTATGCACCTACAGGTCTTCTTTGGGATATGTCTGAAGCATATGAGAACGCTGATTTCCAGGCTCGTATGGATTTACCTGCTATCAACGAAAGCCTGAAGGATTCCGAAGGTCATTTATATGGCTTCGCTAACTCCTATGGTAATGGTTGCGTTACATATGTTAAGAAAGCTTGGTTAGACGCAGTTGGAATCAACGCAGATGATGTTAAGACTTATGAAGATTACTACAATATGTTACTTGCTTTCCACAACGGCGATCCTGATGGAAACGGTGTAGATGGCGATACATATGGTGTAGTTGCTGCAGGTTTCGTTGGTAACGAAGCTCCTTACATCAACTACCTGCCTGAATTCTGGCAGGATGCATATCCAGCAATCGTTCAGGACGATAACGGTACATGGTATGATGGATTCCAGTCAGATGAAACAAAGGCAGCATTATTAAGATTACAGCAGGCATACGCTGATGGCGCTATCGATCCTGAAACACTTACAGCATCTACAAAGATCGCTCGTGAAAAGTGGTTCTCTAACGATCAGACAGGTTCCTCAGGTGTATTCACATACTGGGCAGGTTCCTGGTATCAGACACTTACAGATAACCTTGTAAAGAACGATGTTGATTCTGAATTAGTTCAGTTAGCTCCTATCGCTGAGATCAAGGATACTGTTGGAGGTTACCTTAACAGAGAAGCTCCTGTATGGGTTATTATTGATGACGGTGACGGAGATGATTCCCGTGAACAGGCTATCTTCGATACATTGATCGAGACAATGATGGATGGTGACAAGGTTCAGACACTTTGGACATATGGTGCAGAAGGCGTTCACTGGTCTACAGAAGCTGAAACATTCACAACAAACGCTGGTACAGATAAAGAGAAGACATATGAATATGCTGACGGTGAGTTCCACTTAAAGCCATCACCTAACGATGCTAACTCTATCTGGAAGAAGAATGCAATTGACCCTGCATTGGTTGTATGCCACTTAACAAACGGTTATGCTGACCAGTCAGAGCTTGCAGCAGCAGGTAATGAATTCTTCACAAATAACTGTGTAGATGCTCCTGCTTCACCTGTATCTGAGACATTCACAAATGAATCCGGTACAATCTACGATGCTAAGCTTGCATGCATCACTACAGTAGTAGTTGATGGCGGCGATGTTGATGCAGCTATTCAGACATATGTTGATACAGTTGGTTCTATTATTGACCAGTGCTTATCAGAATTAAACCAGTAAGATAAAGCCGTATATTATTCGGTAATAAATAATTACAAATATGGTACTGTCCTGCTTCATCTGAAGTAGGACAGTTATTCATGAGAGAGTTATGGCCGTTCTATCCGGCCTGATGACAAAGTGGTATGAGGAAGTAGGAAAGGAAGAAGAACGGTATGAGTAAGAAAACAGTTATGACTTCTACTGGTATAGAAGTACGCGAGAAACCGCTGAAGCTTCGTATCTGGAATAACAGGGGCTATTATGTAATGTTCCTTCCAGTTTTGATTTTTCTGTTTATTTTTAATTATTGGCCAATGATTGGTATCAAGTGGTCTTTTTATGATTATAAGCCTGTAGGCTCACCAAGCTTCGTGGGTCTGGCACATTTCCAGAAAATGTTCGCAACAGCAGCATTCTGGACAGCATTCAAGAACACACTCTGGTTGAGTATTATTAAGTTGATCATTACAAACGTATCTGCGGTTGTAGTGTCTATCTTCTTAAATGAAATGGGAAATCTCTTTGCAAAGAAAACTTTGCAGACTATTATATATCTGCCACACTTTATGTCATGGGCAGTAGTTGCATCTATCTTTAGTTTGTTACTGTCTCCATCCAGTACAGGTCTTGTAAATGGTTGGTTAAGAGATCTGGGTATCCTGACAGATGCTGATAAGAACATCTACTTCCTGGCAAGTACAGCTTGGTGGCGTCCGATTTTCTACATTATTAATATCTGGAAAGAGACAGGTTGGGGAACGATCATTTTCCTTGCGACATTATCAGGTATTAATCCTGAATTATACGAAGCAGCTGATATTGACGGTGCTACTCGTATGCAGAAGATCCGTTTCGTAACAGTGCCTGCTTTGGGCAATACTATTATTACTGTATTGATCCTGAACCTGGCAAAGGTTATGAACATGTTCGAATCTGTATTTGTATTATATAACAATGCAGTATATGATGTATCTGATGTTATTTCAACATATATTTATCGTCAGACATTCGCAATTGCACTGCCTAACTATGGTTATTCCACAGCGGTTGGTCTTTTCAAGGGCTTAGTAGGATGCTTCCTGGTTCTTGTATGTAACTGGGCAAGTAAGAAGACACGCGGACGCGGTATTGTATAGGAGGTACGGAAATGGCAAAAGAACAACCTAGTCGTAAACAAAGATTACACGTATTTGACGTTGTAAACTATATCGTATTTATTTTAATCGGTTTACTGGTTCTGGTTCCTATCTGGAAGGTTTTGGTAGATTCTTTCAATGCGGTTGGTGTATATCAGTTCCAGTTATGGCCAAGCCATCCTACTGTTGATGGTTACAAGACCATTATTCAGACATCAGCACTCTACAGACCATTCATTAACTCCGTAGTAACAACAATTCTCGGAACTCTACTTGGTCTGATATTATCAACACTTGGTGGTTATGTACTCGTACAGTTCAACATGCCCGGACGTAACTTCCTTGCATACATGCTTCTGTTTACAATGATCTTCTCTGGCGGTATGATTCCTGAATACCTCGTTATGAAGAAGATCGGTCTTGTAAACAATATGTGGATTCTTGTATTCAAGCATGGTATGAACGTTTACAACCTTGTACTTATGAGAAACTTCTTTGAAGGTATTCCTGATTCTTTATACGAAGCAGCAGAACTCGATGGATGCTCTCCTATGGGAATCTTCTTCAAGATCGTTCTTCCTCTGTCTAAGGCAGCACTTGCTTCTATCGGTCTGATGTTTGCCGTAACAGTATGGAATGATTACACCACAGTTAAGATTTATATTACAGACCCTGATCAGGTCAACTTCCAGTATAAGTTAAGAAACATGATCATGGACGGTGATACACCTACAACATCTTACAATGTATCACAGAATACACTGTTCAATGCAGGTATTATTGCAGCAATCCTGCCATTCATGATATTGTATCCTTTCTTACAGAAATACTTTGTAACCGGTGTTAATATCGGAGCTGTAAAAGAGTAATATCAGGGGGACATTAAGTCCCCCTTCTTATTGAAATAAAAAGGAGAGGGAGAATAAATGAGGAAAATTTTTTGGGCAGCAGATTCAACAGTTCAGACTAATAAGTTTATGACCTACCCGCAGACTGGTATAGGACAAGTATTTTCCTTGTATACAAAAGACGATGTAACAGTAGTAAATTATGCCAGAAATGGCAGAAGCACCAAGAGTTATATTGATGAGGGACGTCTTCAGAGAATTGATGATGAAATAAGAGAAGGAGATTTCCTGTTTATCCAGTTCGGACATAATGATGAAAAGAATCAGGATCCGGCAAGATATACAGAGCCTTTTTCTTCCTTTATGGAGAATCTGGAGATTTTTGTCAATGTAGCAAGGAAGCATGGTGCTTACCCTGTATTGATCACTCCATTGGAGCGCAGATGCTTTGTGGATGATAAGCATCTTGGCATAGGTGCGCATTCTGACTATGTAGCAGCTATGAAGCAGACAGCAGAGAAATGCAATGTTCCACTGGTAGACCTCTACAGCATGAGCCGTACGGAGTTAAAGAAGGCTGGTGAAGTGGGCAGCCGTAAGTGGTTTATGTATTTCTCCAAGGGAGAGTACAAGAATTATCCTGATGGTAAGACAGATAATACACATCTTCGTTATGACGGCGCAGTATTATTTGCCGGACTGATTGCAAAGGGTTTACAGGAAGCCGGCGGTGTCTATGCAGACCTTCTCGTGGAAGAAGAAGCATTAAATGAAAAAGAAATAGGTTATCGTACAGAGAAGGGATGATGTGCTTGCACATCATCTCTTCTTATTTTATACTGTAATTAGTGTGAAATATACCATAAGGAATTGGAGGAAGAGCATGTCAGGTAAGAAGAAAGAAACTACTGTTGTAGTGAGTCAGACAGAAATTGCAACGGGCATTTATGATATGTGGATAGCAACGGATTTAAGTCAGCAGGCGAAGCCGGGACAATTTATCAGTGTATATACACAGGATAAGTCAACGTTATTGCCACGTCCTATCAGTATCTGTGAAGTAGATAAGGAGAATCGCAGAATCCGAATCGTATACAGAGTGGCAGGTAAGGGCACAAAGGAATTCTCAGGATATCATGCAGGCGCACCGATTGATATTCTGGGTACATTGGGCAATGGCTTTCCTCTTGAGGCTGCCAAAGGCAAAAAAGCTTTCTTAATGGGAGGCGGTATAGGAATTCCTCCTATGCTTGAATTAGCCAAGGAGCTTGATTGTGAGAAGGACATTATTGTAGGCTACCGTAATTCTGAATTATTCCTGGCAGATGAATTGAAGCAATATGGTAATTTGTATGTGGCAACGGAAGATGGCAGTGAGGGAACCAAGGGTAATGTCATGAATGCAATTGCAGAGAATAATTTAAAAGCAGATGTTATTTTTGCATGCGGACCTATGCCAATGCTTCGTGCAATTAAGAAATATGCACAGGAGCAGAATATTCCGGCCTATATTTCTCTGGAAGAGAGAATGGCATGCGGCGTAGGCGCCTGTCTTGGCTGCGTAGTAAAGACCAAAAATGTAGATGAACATTCCCATGTGAAGAATGCAAGAATCTGTACGGATGGCCCCGTATATCTGGCAAGTGAGGTGGATATCTGATGAAAAATACAAAAGTTACGATTGCAGGTGTAGAATTTAAGAATCCTGTTATGACAGCATCAGGAACATTTGGTTCCGGTATGGAATACTCTGAATTTGTAGATCTGAACTGCCTGGGTGCAGTGGTGACCAAGGGCGTTGCCAATGTTCCATGGGAAGGTAACCCTACCCCACGAGTGATGGAGACATATGGCGGCATGCTCAATGCAATAGGACTGCAGAACCCGGGAATTGATGTCTTTATTGAGAGAGACATTCCATTCTTAAAACAGTTTGATACCAGAATTATTGTGAATGTATGTGGACGAACAGTAGAAGATTATATAGAGGTTGTGGAAAAGTTGGGGGATCAGCCGGTTGATATGCTGGAGATCAACGTGTCCTGTCCTAATGTAAGCCATGGAGGCATTGCCTTTGGACAGAATCCAGATTGTCTCTATGATATTACGAAACAGATCAAAGCCAAGGCAAAACAGCCCATTATTATGAAGCTCTCGCCTAATGTAACAGACATTACAGAAATGGCAAGGGCAGCTGAGTCAGCAGGAAGTGATGCCCTTTCCCTGATCAATACTATTACCGGTATGAAGATAGATATCCATAAGAGAACATTCGCACTGGCAAATAAGACAGGCGGTCTCTCAGGCCCTGCTATTAAGCCTGTAGCAGTTCGTATGGTATATCAGGTAGCGCAGGCAGTGAAGATTCCTATTATTGGTATGGGAGGTATTGCCAACGCAGAGGATGCCATTGAATTCATGCTGGCAGGAGCGACCGGCGTTGCTGTAGGTGCCATGAATTTTGTAAATCCTTATACAACTGCTGAAGTTGTAAAAGGAATAGAAGAGTACATGGAGCGCTACCATGTGGAGAATCTGACAGAACTGATCGGTGCAGTCAGATAATATGTATAATACGCATATTAAGACCTTTCGAAGAATAGAATGTGATAAGTCAGGATTCTTCGAGAGGTCTTTTTAAATATGGAACTTGTGAAAAAGAATATACATACAGAACGGATCAAGGCAAAGGCATTATTGCAGATTCCGCTGGAAGAGGATATTAATGTATCGGACAGCAGACCGGATGTTGGCAAGCCTGTATTTACCAGAGGAAAAATCAAGGTAGATGAAGTAAAGTCCGGAACCAATAAGGTCTGGGTAAAAGGCAGACTTGTGTATCAGATTCTGTATCTTGCAGAAGGAAAAGACTCCGGGCTTGCCGGGATGGAGGGTGAACTGCCCTTCATGGAAGAAATCTACATGGATATGGTGGAAAGCACAGACAGGGCTATCTGTAACACCAATCTGGAAGATATGAGAGTGAATCTTATCAATTCACGAAAGCTGAGTATTCAGGCTGTAATCAGCCTTATGCCCAGAGTAGAAGAGAATACCCAGGAAGAAGTATGTGTAGATCTGAATGGAGCAGAGAAGGAGCAGGCAAAAGGTGGAAAAGAGCTGGAATACCGCAAGAAGCCGCTGGACTATCTGGAAACAGCAGTAAGTAAGCGGGATCTGTTTCGAATCCACGAAGAGAACAAGTTGCCCGCGGGTTTACCTGCGGTAGGGACGGTCATCTGGAGAAGTACAGCAATTCAACATGTGAATTTTAAGCCCCTTTCAGGGAAAATTGCAGTAGGTGGTGAACTGTCTCTTTTCCTTATATATAAAGAGGATATCAGTGGCAGGACAAATTGGTATGAGACAACGATGCCTTTTAGCGGAAATATTGAATGTCAGGGCTGCGAAGAAATGATGACAGCGGACATTGCATATGAAGTAGGGCATGAGGAGATTACTGTACGGGAAGACAGCGATGGCGAAGCAAGGATGCTTGGAGTGGAGCTGGCACTGGAACTGGAGATTAAGCTTTTGCAGAAGGAATCTTCACCTATTGTAGCTGACGTCTATGGGGTAAGCTGTGAAGTGGCTGCAATCTCCAGTCCGAAGAAGTTCAGACAGCTGCAACAGGATGCCTATCTGGAAGAGAAACTGACCGGCACAGTAAAGCCGGATGGAATTGATACAAAAATATTACAAATATGCCATAGCGAAGCAAAGCCTGAGATTGAGAACTGTATCTTTGGAGATGATGAGATAGAGATCAGGGGAAGTGCCGAAGTACAGGTCTTATACCTGAATAATGAAGACGGTAATAATTTCGCCATGGCTGAGAGCAGACTGCCATTTACCATAACCAGGAAGTTATCAGGACTACAGAAGGATATGGAATATAATATAGAGAACTGTTCTCTGAAACCACAGCTGGAACAATTGCATGTGACTATGAAGGATGGGGAAAGGATAGAATGGCAGGCTGTATTGACCCTGCATCTGATGCTCTATGGTGAGGCACAGGAAGAGATTCTGACTGATCTGAAGATTACAGAGTTGGACAGTTCCAAATTGGAGAAGCTTCCCGGTTTTGCCATATATTTTGTAAAAGAAGGAGATACACTCTGGCAGATAGGAAGAAAATATTATGTCAGCGTGGATAAAATAAAGGAAGTCAATCAACTTACCAGTGAAGATATCACACCGGGAGATAAACTGCTGATCGTAAAATCCGGTGAAATATAAAGAACGGGGCTTTGAACAGCCCCGTTCTTGTTGGTGGTATTTGATTAAGCTAACGAATTAGCGGTATCTTCTGTTGTTGTATTGTCTTTGATGATGACCTTGCCATCGCTGTTGCTATCGGATTTTTCTTCTTTTTTGGAAGAAATGGAATCGAATTTCTTCATGACAGCATCATAAGTTCTCTGGGAAATATCAGGAAGCTTGCCGCCCCACTGTTTCTCAGCCTGCTTATAGCCTTTGACAAATGCATCACGCATTTTCTCAAGAGCCTTGCTGTCGTCACCTGCCAATGCTGTAGCAAAGGAAACAATACGGTCTGAGGTCTGCTCAACACCCCAGTATCCATCATCTGCGATATCCTTCTGGGCTTTTGCTTTGGTCTCAGCATCTACAGTAAAATTACCTTTTGCAAGGAATTTCCAGATATCTGTAGCCTGTCCAAAAGTAGTAGCCTGTTTGGACATCATGTTTTTTACAAGATCAGTAAGCTGAGTCTGGCGTTTCTCCTGATCGGCTTTTAACTGTTCTACAATTGTTTTTCTGTCATCTTCACTGAGTTTGCTCTTATCATAGACAACAGCTGTATCATCCTGCTTTGGAGTGGTGGCTGTTGCCTGTTCTGTACTGTTATCTTTTGTTTGTGTACTGTCGGTTTTCGCAGCTGTATCAGTTTTCTCGTTTTTGATATCAGATACAGTAGCTGACATTGTGTAAGTAAGTCCGTTTACATCCATAATTATAACCATACCTTTCTGTAGCCTGCAAACCTTGAGCCGCGGGCACAAATTTGTGTGTGAAATATTTCACACTGCATCCTTGCATTACTGTGAAACGGATACATTAACTCTCATCTTATATATCGACAGGTCTGTAAGAAAACTTAACGGTAAATGATGATATTGACGAATCTTTAGAAATTGTATATAATCGAATACAAAATGTATATTGTACTGAATGAAGTACAATGATCACGGTAACGTACAATGCAGCACATGGAAGGAAGAAACATGGATAAATTGAAATATAAGGCAAGAGCCAAGGTGAATTTAGGACTGGATGTATGTGGACGTCTGCCCAATGGGTATCATAAAGTGAAAATGATCATGCAGACAATTGATCTGTATGATGAACTGGAATTCAACAAACGTAAAGATCCGGATATTATTTTATCTGTAGACAGTAAAGATCCCCTGGGAGATATTGGAAATAACCTTATATTTCGTGCGGCAAAACTGATGAAAGAGTATTATTCCATCAAAGAAGGAATAGAGATTCATCTAAAGAAGCATATTCCCGTAGCAGCAGGAATGGCTGGCGGAAGTACAGATGCCGCTGCAACCATGCTGGCAATGAATGAGCTTTTTGAACTGGGACAGACCAGAGAACAGCTGATGGAACAGGCCTTGCGTCTGGGTGCGGATATTCCATTCTGTATTCAGGGAGGAACAGCACTGGCAGAAGGAATCGGGGAGAAGCTTACCGAACTGCCAGCACCACCTGAGGCATCTATTCTGGTTGCCAAACCGCCTATTATGGTATCAACCAAAGATGTGTATCAGAGTCTAAAGGCAGATGAACTGAGCAGCCATCCTGATATTGATGGGATGATAGAGGCATTGAAGCAGGGAAGTCTGCAGGGAATTACAGACAGAATGGATAATGTACTGGAAACCGTTACTGTAGAGCAGTTTCCTGTTATTGCGCAGATCAAGGACTTCATGAAAGAACATGGGGCAATGAATGCGTTAATGAGTGGAAGCGGACCTACTGTATTTGGTATATATAAAGAGGAACAGGAGGCATTGGCCGCAGAGAAGGCATTGAGAGAGATGGGACTGGCCAAGCAGATCAAAGTAACACAGTTTTACAATGGGGAAAGGTAGGGCAGTATATGAGCGATGCATTTCAGGTAAATGGAACGGATGAGTATTTACCGTTAAGAGATGTAGTTTTTAATACCCTCAGACAGGCGATTCTTACGGGGGAAATGAAGCCAGGCGAGAGACTGATGGAGATTCATCTTGCAAATAAGCTTGGAGTCAGCAGAACACCAATCAGAGAAGCAATCCGTAAGCTGGAGCTTGAGGGTCTTGTGGTAATGATACCAAGACGAGGTGCGGAGGTTGCACAGATCACCTGGAAGAACCTCAAGGACGTACTGGAGGTAAGAAGAGCACTGGACGTTCTGGCAGTTGAGCTTGCCTGTGATCGTATGAGACAGGAAGAGCTGACAGAGCTTGCCAAGGCATGTACAGAGTTCAAGGAAGCAACCAGGACACAGGATTGGCGTAAGATTGCAGCGGCAGATGTGCGTCTTCATGATATTATTGTGAGATCGACAAGAAATGACCGTCTGATTCAGCTGGTCAATAATCTGGCTGAGCAGATGTATCGTTATCGTTTTGAATATATTAAGGATGCTACGCAGTATGAGCGTCTTATCCAGGAGCATAATGATATATATGAGAGCATTATG
Source organism: Agathobacter sp. (assembly GCA_963596435.1). Classification (GTDB taxonomy): domain Bacteria; phylum Bacillota; class Clostridia; order Lachnospirales; family Lachnospiraceae; genus COE1. Next base: position 16,570 of record CAVBMG010000004.1, on the reverse strand, counting down.
CGCAAGGATAAGGAAACTGCAGCCAGAGTCGTGACCCGTCATGTAGACAACCAGGAGGAAGCCATCACCAGACAGCTTCAGCTGGGAAAAGATAAACAATAGTGGAATAAAAGCCATCAGAACGGTCCATACTGATATCAGTAAATGGAGGTATGGATATGAAATGGAGCAGGATATGGAGGCAGTGGTTCATGATGGCTGGAATACTGCTGTGGATCGGCATATTGGGACCGGAGATATATGTAGAACAGGGAACCGGATGTCTGACAGACGAGAATGGCAGGGCTTTGACTAAAGAAGAGACAGAACAGCTGCTGGAAGAATGGTTCTATACAGAGGAAAAAGACAGGGAACCTCAGCATGAGATAGTTTACAGAAGCCTGCTGGCAGAGTGGCTGGAGAAGAGATAGAAAGGTGTGATTGCAGTATGACAAAAGATGTATTGCTGTGCATACAGGGACTGCAGTTTGAAGAAGAAGCACAAAATGATGAAGAACTGGATAAGATAGAAACGATCTGTGCCGGTGAATATTATTACAGAAACAATGCTCACTATATTCTCTATGAAGAACTGGTAGAGGGAATGGAAGAGCCTATTAAGAATATGATAAAAGTCAGGGGGAATGAATTTTCTCTGACCAAGCGTGGTGGAGTCAACGTACAGATGATTTTTACCCAGGGTAAGAAAACCATGACAGAATATGCCACGCCAATGGGGGGAATCCTGATAGGACTGGATACCTCCAAAGTAGAAGTAGCAGAAGAAACACAGGATAAGCTTCGCATACATATTGATTATACGCTGGAAGCGAATTACCAGTATATAGCGGACTGTCATATTGAAGTTGTGGTGACTGCAAACAGTGATAAATAAAAAAGGAAAGCGTCGGGAGCACCGATCTGCTTTCCTTTTTTATTGTTTACTTTAATGGTTTCGCACCTGCTTTTTCCTGCATTTTCTCAACCCATGCCTTGAACTTGCCCTTCTTCTTGCCAGTAGGCTGATTCAGGCTGCCACGGATACCTTTTACATCAGTGATGTAAATACCGCTTATAGTTGCCTTCACTTCCTTCTTAACTGGAACCGTATCGAAGATGGATGCATCACAGATCAAAGACATAATCTGTGGGCCGACTTTAGCTTTTACAATGGGGAATTTCGCTCTCCTTAAATATTTGGGCGTCTGTTCCATGACCATTGCAGGAAGACCGGAATCTTTTAACCGCAACTTCTTCTTATCGATGATCAGCATCGTTACGGTCTGCTTGGCTGCTTCTATCTGAGCCTGTTGTTCTGCCTGCTTCTTCTGGGCTTTACGTCCAAGAAAATACAGGATTGCAATGACTGCTACCAGAACGACCAAAACAATCAAAATGACTTTTAAAACCGGATTCATAAATTGACCTCCTACCAGTCAGTGAATCAATTCACTGCAATCACTTTGAATTTTATCATTAAATATGCAAAAGTGCAAGGAGATTCCCTTTTCAAGAGCGGGTTTTTGTGATATAAATGAGTTGTTATATCTTTTTTTGAGGGTATTACTATATATAAGGATTGGAGTTATTATAATGAAAAAGAAAATGGCAATGATGTGTATCGCAGGTGTTATGGCTGTCAGCTTATGTGCTTGTGGTAATAAGAGTACACAGACAGGATCTGATGCAACACAGACAGCAGAACAGAGCAGCGAGACTGCAACAACACAAGAGACAGCTTCCGAAGAGGAAACCAAGGTAAGTGAAAGAGCTGATTATGTAGCGCTGGCTGATCTGGATGTAGATGAGTATGTAACACTGGGCGAATATAAGGACATGACAGTGCAGGCTGCCAAGACAGAAGTTACTGATGAAGTGATTGAGAATTATATCAACGGCAATATGCTCACTACATATCCTATTACAGACAGAGCAGTAGAAGACGGCGATCTGGTTACAATAGATTATGTAGGCAAGAAGGATGGAGAAGCCTTTTCAGGCGGCAGCGCAGAGGGCTATCAGTTAAAGATCGGTTCCAATACATTTATTGATGGTTTTGAAGAAGGCTTGATTGGCGTTATGCCGGGAGATACTGTAGATCTGGATCTGACCTTCCCTGAGAGCTACAGCAGAAATCAGGATCTGGCTGGACAGGCAGTGGTATTTACTGTTACAGTACAGAACATCCTTGAATCTACTGATTATGAGAATGTCACACCAGAACAGCTGGAGCTGATGGGACTGGAATATAAGACCAAGGAAGCTCTGTGGGAGGCAGCCAAGAAGAGTGTAGAAGAAGAGGCAGAGAACAATTACCAGACCAATATCAATAATGCCATTATGGATCAGCTGGTAAGTGACAGTCAGTTCACTTCTGTACCACAACCTCTTGTAGATGAGGAAGTTCAGAATTATAATGAATATATGGAAGCAATCTGTGTCAGCTTCTATGGATGTGATCTGGAGACATTTGTTACCACATATTATCAGATGACAATGGATGAGTACAATGCACAGCTGACAGAGATGGCACAGGAAACAGTAAAGCAGTACCTTGTAATCGAAGCAGTGGCAAGGCAGGAAGGTATTGAGATAACAGACGAGGATATTAACAAGAAGGCTGAAGAAGAAGCCAAGGAATATGGATATGACTCAGCTGAAGCACTTCTTGATGAGGTCGGTAAGACAACTTACAGAATGTATATGCTTCAGGACGATGTTATGGCAAAGCTTAAAACCATGACAAACGTAGAGACTGTAGAAGAGACAGAAGAATCCTCCACTACAGCACAGTAAGTATATACTGGTATATTAAAGGGGTATCAGTAGTAGATGAAGAAACGTTTGAAGCATCTGTTGTGCCTGATTATGGCATTTACAGTGTTTATAGAGTCGGGTGTCTGTGCATATGCAGATCAGATCAGTGATTTGAAGAAGAAAAATCAACAGGATCAGGAGAAGCTGGACGAGCTTGGAGATCAGATTGATGAATTAGCTGGCGAGCAGCAGGGAATCAAAGGCGAGATGGATTCCCTGCAGACTGAGATTGCAGATATCATGGCAAGCATCAGCCTGATCGAAGAAGACATTCAGAAGAAGAAGGAACAGATTGCACAATCAGAGAAAGATCTGGAGGCTGCCAGGGAAGATGAGCAGAACCAGTATAATGCGATGATAGTCCGTATCCGGTTCATGTATGAAAAAGGCGACATGAATTATATAAACCTTCTTATGGAAGGCGGCTCCATGGAAGATCTGGTGAACAAGGCTGATTATATTGAGAAGATATATGATTACGACAGACAACTGCTGATACGCTATCAGGAAACCAGACAAAAAATAGAAGACCTGAAGGTACAGCTGGAGGATGAAGAATCCGAGCTGGAAATGACGCAGGACGAATATAAGGAAGAGCAGGAAGGCATGGAGGCTGCAATGGCAGAGCTGAAGGCTGTCAGTGATGATTATGCATTGCAGATCAGTAAGGCAAAACAGCAGGCAGAGGTTTATAAGACCCAGATCAAGCAGCAGAATGCCCAGATTGCCAAGCTGGAAGAGGAAGCGCGTAAGAAAGCTGAGGAAGAAGCCCGTAAAAAGGCAGCAGCGCAGAGTAATTCTTCTGCTACGACCACCAGTAAGCCAAAGGGAACTGCAACAGTAAATTCAGCAGAAATCCTGGCTGCCAATGGTAGTGATATTGGTAAACAGATTGCAATCTATGCCTGTGGATTCGTTGGCAACCCTTATGTACCGGGCGGTACCAGCCTGACCAATGGCGCTGACTGTTCAGGATTTACCCAGTCCGTATTCAAGGCATATGGCTACAGCATTCCAAGAAGCTCGTATTCGCAGAGGACAGCAGGTAAAGAAGTAAGCTTCTCTGAGGCGCAGCCGGGTGATATTATCTGTTACGCAGGACATGTAGCCCTCTATATCGGTAATGGTAAGATTGTACATGCCAGTGGTGTGAAGACTGGAATCAAGATAGGATATGCTACTTATCGAGAGATATTAAGTGTCAGAAGAATTGTATAAGAAAGAAGGCAGACAGAAATGTCTGTCTTTTTTTGTGCATTTATACTGAAAAAGCACGGGAAATTTGTTCTTATTTGTGAATAGTATTTCCTGTTGTAAATGATATAATAAAGGAAACTAAGAAACTTAAAAGAGTTTTCAAGTTTCCAAAGAAAGGTGAGATAAGAAATATGCAGTCTCAATTAGAAGAGAAAATACTTCTTGCTGCAATTGAAGAGTTTGGCAGGAAAGGTCTGAAATTTACAATGGATGACATTGCCAAAAATCTCAGTATCAGTAAGAAGACACTGTATCATGTATATGATAACAAAGAGGCTATGCTGTTAGCACTGGCTGATTACTGTTTTGCAGATATCAAGAAGAGTGAGCGGGCGATTGTAGAGAATCCTGACCTGGATGTGGTAGATAAGATAGAGCAGATACTGGTGGTATTACCGGAGAGGTATCAGAATATAGGGCTGAGTAATCTCTATCAGCTCAGTGAGAAATATCCCAATATCTATACCAGAGTATCCGCGTATCTGTCTACAGATTGGGATGCTACCAATGCATTGATTGAACAGGGTGTGGCAGAAGGGAAGATTCGACCGATTGCGCTTCCGGTTCTGCAGGCGATGGTAGAGAGCACCATACAGAAGTTCTTTGCAGACAGTATTCTGGTGGAGCATGGAATCAGCTATGAAGACGCATTACATGAGATGATACAGATCATTATTCATGGAATCAGGGTAGAGAAGTAACAGAAAGAAGGAATCAGTATGAAGAAAGTACGTGTAGAAGCCAGTACAAAGAAAGACAGAACCAGTGAGATATTTGGGAATCCAATGAGTAAGAAAGTAATACGTAAGGCACAGAAGAGCAAGCAAAAGAATCAGAAGAAATACGGTGATGATTCCAAGGTCAATTATCAGTGCATCATCAGGGACAATCCCTGTATCGGAGAACCTCTGGGGGTTAAGAATGTAGTTGTCACAAGAAAAGAAGGCAAGGGAAGCTTCGATGAGGAGAAGGGTGTAATTGTAGGAAATATCCGTATGGGATTTGGACATTACCGTATCTCCATGGCAATCGCATCTGCTGCACACGCTCTTGGATATACACCATACTGGATGGATCTGAATTCTTACCCGGAGACTACCTGCACGAAGCTGATCAGTGCACAGAATGAATTATATTCTCTGGGATCAAGAATCTCCCAGAAGAGTAAGCTTTTTAACAAATTCGTATGGGAGCCTGTGAATTATGAAGGATTCAGACAGCTCTCCTACAATGCAACAGATCAGAAGAATGCAGAACTGATGGCACCTGTATATCATAGTGTGCCTAAGGATATCCCGGTCATTGCTACACACGTATGGCCCGCACAGGCAGCAGTTCATGCAGGCATGAAACATGTAGTCAATGCGATTCCTGATAACTGGCCAATGGCATTACATTATGCGCAGGGCAGTCTTCATACAGTACAGACCCACTATGCATATCAGGGCTATCGTATCGGTAACGGTATGATGAAAGACAAGGTCGTACAGGCAATGCCCCCACAGGATCTGATGTATACAGGACATTATATAGATCATGAGCTGGTAGCAAATATCGAGAAGGACTGTGAGGCAAGATTATCCAGATTGAAGAATGGAGAGGCTATGAGATTCCTTCTGACAGTAGGCGGCGCCGGCGCACAGATGGAGATCTTTGGCGAAGTACTGCATTATCTGATTCCCTATGTCATTGCCGGAAAAGCCGTTGTGTATGTGAACGTGGGAGATTACCGCAACATCTGGGAAATGATCAAGGCTAATCTGCCCGGTATGAAGGACATTACCACAGAACATATGGATAACTGGGAAGAGACAGTGGCTTTTGCAAAAGAAGCACTGGAAGGAAAGGTTTCAGGAATCCATGGCTTTTATCACGAAAATATATTTGAAGCGGTATATTGTACGAACCTGCTGATGAGAAGTGCAGACGTACTTGTGACCAAACCAAGTGAGCTTGCCTTTTATCCGATTCCAAAGCTCTTTATCAGAAGGGTAGGAGGACATGAGCAGTGGGGTGCTGTACATTCTGCAGAGCTGGGCGATGGCACACTGGAATGCCGTGATATTGAACATACCATACAGATGCTGGATCTGTTCCTGAGAGATCCGGGTATGCTGGAGAGCATGTGCCACAATATCGTAAATAATAAGAAGCTTGGCATATATGATGGGGCTTACAAGGTAGTAGAAGCAGCGTTTGCATTGAAAAGGGAGAAATAGAAGTATGAGACTGACAAAGAAGGAAAAAGTATCTTATGGACTAGGGGCGGTTGGAAAAGACATGGTATACATGCTTTCTGCCAATTATATTTTATATTACTATCAGGATATTATGGGGGTGAGTGCTTTTGCCATGGGTGTGATCCTTATGGCAGCACGTATCTTTGATGCCTTTAATGACCCGATTATGGGCGTAGTCGTAGCAAAGACCAAGACACGCTGGGGTAAGTTCAGACCCTGGCTGCTGATCGGTACGGTCATGAATGCCATTATTCTGTATCTGATGTTCATGGCGCCACCTGCACTGAACGGTGGTGGACTGGTTGCCTATGCAGCAGTGTTCTATGTACTCTGGGGTGTTACGTATACAATGATGGATATTCCTTTCTGGTCCATGATCCCCGCGTTTACAGAGGGTGGTAAGGAGAGAGAGAATCTGTCCACACTTGCCCGTTCCTGTGCGGGTGTAGGTTCTGCCCTGATTACGATTATTACCATGTTGTGCGTACCGGCTCTTGGCTCTATATTCAGCGACAGTACTTCCCAAAGAGAGATCGAAAGAGTTGGTTTTGGGTGGTTTGCACTGATTATTGCAGCAGTATTTATTCTTTTTACAGTGATTACCTGTCTGAATATTAAGGAAAAGTCAACAGTGAATGTAGAAGCTCCATCTGTAGGTCAGATGTTCAAAGCTCTGATCAGTAACGATCAGGCTATGACAGTAGTTATCACAATTGTATTAATTAACTGTTCTCTCTACATTACATCAAACCTGCTGATCTATTTCTTTAAATACGATATCGGTGGTGCAGGCTGGAATGCAAATTATGTGCTGTTCAATACTTTTGGCGGTGGAATCCAGATTATCTCCATGATGCTGTTCTACCCACTGTTTCGTAAGTTCATCAGCGCCATGCAGGTATTCTACGTCAGCTTCGTTATGGCAATTGGCGGATATGCAGTGCTGCTTGCACTGATGTTTACGAACCATACTAATATTTATATTCTGATGATTCCCGGATTCTTCATTTTCACAGCATTTGGTATGCTGACTGTACTGACAACAGTATTCCTGGCTAATACCGTGGATTATGGCGAATTGAAGAATAACAGACGTGATGAGAGCGTGATCTTCTCCATGCAGACATTCGTAGTCAAGCTGGCAAGTGGTGTGGCTGCCATGATCGCTTCTATCTGTCTGACAATCAGCAATATCAGCAATGATACTTCAACAGAAGCAGCAGCTATGGTATCAGATTCCTACACCTCAGTAGCTGTCCTTCGTATGACAATGACAGTGCTGCCGATTATTGGCTTACTGGTCGCAGTATTTATCTTTGCGAAGAAGTATATTCTGACGGATGAGAAGTTAGGAGAGATCAATCAGGAACTTGCACACAGACATGAAGCATAAGGAGAAAAAGTATGATTATTGTACAGGATGGATGCTTTGCATTGCAGACTCCCCATACAAGTTATATCTTTCGAAAGGATGCAGCAGGTAATCTGCTGCATCTCTATTACGGGGAGAAAATAGAAATAGAAGAGGACGGACTTGCCAAAGTATGTGAGATTATGACGCCGGTCATTACCAATCAAAACGGCTGTAGTCTGATTGCAGACACTGCACAGCCCAATCTGTGTCTGGATGATGTATGTCTGGAGATATCCTCCCGTGGAAAAGGCGATATGAGAGAGCTTTATGTAGAACTGGTACTGGCTGATGGCAGCAGCACCAGTGATTTTCGTTATGAAAATTACAGAATAGAGGAAAGTCTGCTGACACCGGATGGATTGCCGGGGGCTTATGAAGAGCAGGGAAATGGGCAGTCGCTGGTCATTACTCTGGCAGATCGAAACAGTAAGGTAAAGCTGGAGCTTGTCTATGGCGTTATGGAAGACTGTGACTGTCTGGTTCGATATGGAAGACTGGTTAATTCAGGGGAAGAGACAGTTACAGTCAACAGACTCATGAGTATGCAGCTTGACATGGAAGCAGGAGCCTTGAAGATTACAGATTTTCATGGAGACTGGGCAAGAGAGATGGCTAAGAATGAAACAATACTTCGTCAGGGAAAATATGTAAATGACACAAGTGTCGGTTTTTCGTCCAACAGGGCCAATCCGTTATTTATATGGGCAGATACGGAGACAACACAGGAGTATGGAGATTGCTATGCTGTGAATCTGCTGTATTCAGGTAATCATAGAGAAAGTGCACAGGCAGGTGGACATGGCAAGATGCGTATTCTTGCCGGGATAAATCCTGATTATTTATGCTGGCGGCTGGCAGCAGGAGAAGCCTTTTGTTCCCCACAGGCAGTACTGACCTACTCTCATCAGGGATATCAGGGAGTAAGTGGACAGCTGCATTATTTTGTCAGAGAACATATTGTCAGAGGAGAATGGAAGCATAAAGAACGTCCCATTCTGATCAATTCCTGGGAAGCCATGTATTTTGATGTACAGGAAAAGAAGATACTCAAGCTTGCCAAAACAGCGGAGAATGCAGGCATGGAACTGTTCGTGCTGGATGATGGCTGGTTTGGTAAAAGAAATTCTGATGCGTCATCTCTGGGAGACTGGTATGACAATAAGGAGAAGCTGCCGACCGGACTGGCTGGACTTTCCGAGAAAATCCATAAGCTTGGATTGAAATTTGGCATCTGGGTAGAGCCTGAAATGGTCAGTGAGGATTCTGATCTTTATCGGAAACACCCGGACTGGGCGGTACGGATACCGGGACAGGAGCATGCTCTTGGAAGAAATCAGATGGTACTGGATCTGACCAGAGAAGAAGTGCGTAATTATATTATAGAGAGCATGTCCGATGTCTTTTCCAGAGGAAAGGTAGATTACGTGAAATGGGATATGAATCGTAATCTGTCGGATTATTACAGCCAGGGACTTGCACCCAGGCATCAGGGAGGGTTTGCGCACAGATATATTCTGGGATTATATCAGGTAATCCAGACACTGACAGACAGATTTCCGCACATTCTGTTTGAAGCCTGTGCTTCTGGCGGTAATCGTTTTGATCTGGGAATGCTGTGTTTTATGCCACAGATCTGGGCAAGCGATAATACAGATGCCATCAGCAGAGCCAGAATACAGAACAGCTACAGTTATGGTTATCCGCAGTCTGTGATTGCAGCCCATGTATCCGGGTGTCCCAATCATCAGACGCTGCGCAGAACACCACTTACATCACGATTTGCAATCGCCAGTGTGGGGATTCTTGGATATGAGTGTAATCTGAGTGATGCTTCCATGGAAGATATGGAAGAAATCAAGGCAGAGATAGAACTGTATAAGAAATGGCGCAGTGTGCTGCAATTTGGTGACTGGTATCGTCTGTATGAAGAAGCAGATAAGAAATCTATTTATGACACGGATGTCATTAGATGGAATGTTGTATCTTCGGATAAGAGCAAAGCCGTAGGTATTATGCTGCAGGGAGAGACACTGGCAAACTACAGCCATCACGTATTCAAAACCAAAGGACTGGATGATGCGAAAAAGTATCATTTTTACAATCGTATTCTTAAATATGACATACACAGGATGGGAGATCTGATCAATACAATGGCGCCTGTCCATGTAAAGCAGGATTCTCTGCTACATGATGCCATATCAAAATTCATACGTCTCGATGGTGAGAAAGAAGATAAAGTGGTCAGCGGGGCTGTCATGAACCGACATGGAGTACCTCTGGCGCAGAACTATGCAGGAACCGGATACGGACAGAATACAGCTCTTTACCAGGATTATGATGCCAGAATATACTTTATGGAAGAGGTATAATACTTGTCGAACATACCGATCATCAAGTGTCCACTGGAAAACGTCAGAAATGAACTCCTTGCCAGTGATGAGCCGGATGCTGTGGAGACGCAGTTTGAGGTACTTTATGAAGCATTGAAGCATGGAAAAGACCAGTTCGATGTTACGATAACATTACCTTCTTATTTTGACAGAACAGTGCAGGGCGGTAAAGAAGACCGCAGACGCCGTCTCAGGGGACGAATGATGTACAGGGATGGAGTCAGATATTTATCAGTGGGAACCATCGCCGCACTGGAAGGCGCAGAAGAGAGGAAAAGCTATTATCTGACGGACAATGCGTATGATCCGGGAACTGGACTATTCAATAAGCGTGCAATCAATGAGTATACAATAGAAAGACTGCGGGAATGTCAGAATACCCATGAAGGACTGTATCTGGCAATGGTTGATGTAGATGATTTCAAGTCCATTAATGATACCTATGGGCATATGTTTGGTGATGAAGTTTTGTCCAGAATATCCGAGCTGATCCGCAGCGATATGAATACCAGAGGCGTAGCAGGCAGATTTGGCGGGGATGAGTTCATGGTTCTGTTTGAAAATGTAAAATCAGAACAGGAGCTTCGCCTTATTCTGAAAACCATGACAAAGAATATCCAGTGGGCTTTTGCTGATAAAGAGGTATCTGTTACGACTTCCTGGGGAATTGCAAAATATCCTGAGGATGGAAGCAGCCTGGAAGAGCTTTTTAAAATAGCAGATAAAGCCCTCTATATAGCAAAGGCAAAAGGCAAGAACCGCTATATTATATACGATGAACGTAAACATGGAAATATAGTTACAGATAAAGAAATACAGCAAAACAGCGGCATTCGTTCTACGATAGTCAGTGACAGCCGTAAAGCACAGATTGTCCAGGAGCTGACATTAAAACTGCACAAGGAAGGCACAGGCGCTTTAAAATCTGCGCTGGAGGCTGTGCGTGCGGGTTTTGATATTGATGGTGCAGCTGTGTATACAGGCGAGGATATGCATCGAAGCATATCCGTAGGCAAGTACGTAAATCCAATTCAGAATCTGACCTGGGTCATGGACAGGAAATATCAGGAGTTGTTTGATGAACAGGGCGTATACATGGAAAGCACCATGAGTCGTCTGAAAGGCTCCTATAAAGAAGCAGCCAGGATGTATGTAAGCCAGGAAAATGGAAAATTTGTACAGTTCATGGCTGTTCGGGAAGGCAAATCTGCTGCGGTCGTAGCGTTTGACTTCTTTAACAGATCTCCAAAGCTTGGAGGAACAGATACAGGTATGATCAGAATAATCGGAACTTTAATGGCAGAAGTTGCCGCAGAGTAAGAAGAAGGGAGCATAAGTCTCATGACAGAGGCTTTGCTCCCTTTTATCAATGGTGATCGAGATGCAGATATTTTTCTCTGGTAGCAAGTCCGCCACGGATATGGCGCTCAGACTTGTTCACATCCAGAACAGAGCGAGCCTGTCTTGCCAGTGTTGGGTTGATCTGTACCAGTCTGTCCGTTACATCTTTATGTACAGTGGATTTGCTGACGCCAAAAGCCTTGGCAGTCTGACGTACAGTGGCATTATGGTCGATGATATAGTTAGCAATGGTGATCGCTCTTTCCTCAATATAATCCTTCAAGAAGTAACCCCTCAGAATACTTTTTTACATTGTATGAAGTATTCTGAGGGGTTATGACAATCCGGGCTATAGAGTTACAGATTGTTTAATCTTTCAAATTTATTCTTCAGCTCGTCGGACACTTCGCCGATCATGCTTGCAGAAGCGGCAATCTCTTCTGTGCTGGCAGCCAGATTACTGATTCTGCCATTGACATCATCCACAATCTCCATTAAGTGATCTGCTTCTGTTGTAAGGTGCTCAATTGCCTGTACAATGGCATCTTTGTTCTTATTACTATCCAGTGCAGTATCTTTACTGGTCTCACTTAAATGCTTGATCTCATCAGCTACTACTGCAAAGCCCTTACCGGCTTCTCCAGCTCTGGCGGCTTCTATGGAAGCATTCAGGGAGAGCAGATTGGTACGGTTTGCCACCTGGGTAATACTGTTGTTATTATCCTCTAATTGCAGTAAGAGGTCACTGATCATATGGAAAGAATCCTGCATACTGTTACAGAAGTTGACAACGTCAGCCATGTGACTGCTGATATTGCTGCTTTCTTCTGCATTACTGTTATTACCATTTACCATTTCAGTGATAGACTGGTTCAGAGTAGTGAACTGTTTCTCAGCATCGGAGACCATTTCGCCGATTGCAGTATTTTTATCGGATATTTCCTTGTTGGCAGCTTCCATTTCAGAAGAAAGTACCTGTAACTGTGCCTTTTCCTGCTCTACAGTGTCTTTTACATAATGAATACAGTTCGATGGAACATTGCAGCTGTTGTGAATTGCACATGCCATATCCTGACAGGTAGAGTAACCACAGGCGCTGCAGTTAATCTTGCGCTGCTCGGCACTATTCTTGTTTAAGGACTGGAAGATAGCTTCCAATTCCTGCGTATCAGGACGCTGAATCACGTTGCCGGCGGACAGGTCTGTATATTTGCGGGCAAAATCGTTGGGATTAAGCTGTCTGAACTGGCGGTTCAGCGCTGCCAGACGTTGCTTGTGGGAGCTGCTCTCTTTCCAGGGACTTCCCGCCTTTTTCTTCTTGGAAGAAGCCTTGATACGCTGAATCTCATAGAGAATATCGTCATTATCAGACTTCTGTGGCTCAATTCCTGTACCGTAGAGACAACCCTGCGCACAGTTGAGCGCATCTACCATAAAAGGCAATTCCTTGTGAGAGGATACACGTTTGGCATAGTCATCCAGAAAATGATATACATGTTTCTCACCCTCAATCTGGCGGATGAACAGGTCTTCTCCGCAGAACCAGTAGACATTTTCCTTTAATCCACCGGGCATTGGGTAGATGGAGCCAAGACCATATTCGATTTCTGTACCCACAGGATCACCCTTGATGTGATGGGTGCGTGCATAGTTCATAAGATGGTCAAAGGTTACATTGTAGTTTACGTAGCCGTTATTATTTGGATCATCGATTTCGGATTTCTTGGCAATACAGGGGCTGATAAAAGCCAGCTTGTCCTAAACGTTCATATATTTACGAAGATAGATTGCTGCACACATCAGAGGAGACTGTACGGGCATCAGCTTGGGAAGCAGTTCAGGAATATAATGCTCTATGTAGTTGACAACAGCTGGACATGGCTGAGAGATACCGCCGGTAAAGTTGTGCTCTGTAATGTAGCGGATGTACGCCCAGGTAGTAATATCCGCACCGAAGCTTACACTGAGGATACGGTTCACACCCATTTTTTTAAGCCCGCCAAGGATACTCTTGTATTCATTTGGATAGTTGGCGGCAAAAGCCGGGGCAATCAGAAGAGATATTTTCTGACCTTTTGCCAGATCAGCAAAGAATTCTTCTGTGTCATCATAATAACTTCTGGCATTGTGTTCGCAGGCATCAAAGCAGGCACCACAACCGATGCATTTATCCCCATCGACCTCAATAACAGTGCGACCGTCTTTTTCTACTGCGCGGTTTGTTGTGATGACGGGACAGACAGAGATACATTTGTTACAACCAATGCAATTTTCATTGGTATATACGAAGCCTTTATGTAGTTTGCTCATAATGGAAATCCTCCTCGTATGTTTTATTTTTAGGCTGTGAAATTGATATATAAAAATAGACAAACTGTAATGGTACATTTCACAAGATTTCTGTTAATATTATAACATAATATAGTAAAAAGTGACAACAGTGTGTACAAAATAAAATAAATTGTACTTTAAAAAGTCCATAATTGAGAATAAGGTGTATGATAGATATAAGAATGGAGGTAATCTATATGTGGGAGAACTATAAGTATGTTGTGCCGGATAAAAGAAAAGTCAGATACATCGTGCATACTGACTGCAAAAATGAAGCAGATGACCAGTATACGCTGGCGCATGCACTAATGATGGATAAGCTGGAGGTTAAGGGTATCATAGCAGGGCATTTCTGTAAGGCTCATTATGGGAGATTTCCTGAGCATGCTACAGCGAATGCAAGCTATGATGAAGTCATGCGGGTGCTGGACTGTATGGGGTTAAAGGGACAATACCCAGTGTACGTGGGAGCAAATGATCCGATACCGGACAGTAAGACGCCAATTGTGACAGAGGCTGCGAAATTTATAATAGAAGAAGCAATGAAAGATGACCCACGCCCGCTCTATATCGGTATGCAGGGGGCAATTACAGATCTGGCGTGTGCAATACTGATGGAGCCACGAATCTGCGAGCGTATGACCTGTATCTGGATTGGTGGCGGCGACTATCCCAATGGTGGTGGGGAATTCAATCTGATGAATGATGTCAATGCGGCAAATGTCGTGTTTAGCTCCAGTATGCCACTCTGGCAGATTCCAAGAGTCGTATATAAACAGTTCGGCGTATCACTGGCAGAACTACAGGTGAAGGTAAGACCTTATGGTAAAATTGGGCGCTACCTGTTTGACCAGCTGGTGGAATTTAACCAGCAGATGTTATTATGGGATAACTGGCCTCATGGGGAGATATGGACATTAGGTGATGAAGGCTGTGTATGCGCATTATTGGAAGAAGTGGAAAGAGATGATGGCTACACTATGATTCCTGCGCCTTTTATTAAGGAAGATATGACCTATGAACCGTGCGAGACGAACAGACCGATCCGCGTTTATCATAAAATGGATGTCAGAATGGATCTGGAAGACCTGTTCGCCAGATTACAGATAAATTATCCAACAGAGCAGTCATAAAGAATCTTTTGCTTGTAATTGGTAAGAAGGTATAATATACTTTGGGATAGATATGCGGTTTTATGCCTGTGCTGCGGTGTGACTCCGCAGGGTAAATAGTATGGCAGCACAGAAATGAGGAGAAAGAATGGATCAGGAAAAGGTAATCGTCATTGATTTTGGCGGCCAGTACAACCAGCTCGTTGCAAGGCGTGTCAGAGAATGTAATGTTTACTGTGAAATCTATTCCTACCGGACTGACATTGAGCAGATCAAGGCAATGAATCCCAAGGGAATCATCCTTACCGGAGGACCAAACAGTTGTTACGAAGCAGATTCTCCGACCTATACCAGAGAGCTGTTTGAACTGGGAATCCCCGTACTTGGACTGTGCTACGGCGCACAGCTTATGATGCATGTACTGGGAGGAAAGGTAGAGAAAGCACCTGTCAGAGAATATGGTAAGACAGAAGTTATGGTAGACAATACTTCACCATTATTTGGAGATGTTGCACCTACAACAATCTGCTGGATGAGCCATTTTGATTATATTTCCAAGGCAGCACCGGGCTTTAGCATCTCTGCACATACAGCTGATTGTCCTGTAGCAGCAGCAGAGAACCGTGACAAGAAGCTCTTTGCAATCCAGTTCCATCCTGAAGTACTTCACACACAGGAAGGTACGAAGATGCTCCATAATTTCGTAAGAGGTGTCTGTGGATGTGCCGGAACATGGAGAATGGATTCCTTCGTAGAGAATACAATCCGTGATATCCGTGAAAAAGTAGGCGATGGCAAAGTACTGCTGGCTTTATCTGGCGGTGTAGATTCCTCAGTGGCAGCAGGTCTGCTCTCCAGAGCGATCGGCAAGCAGCTTACCTGTGTATTCGTAGATCACGGCTTACTGCGTAAAGATGAAGGTGATGAGGTAGAGGCTGTATTTGGCGACAAGGGTCAGTTCGACCTGAACTTCATCCGTGTCAATGCGCAGGAGAGATATTATAATAAGCTTGCCGGAGTTACAGAACCAGAGCGCAAGCGTAAGATCATTGGTGAAGAGTTCATTCGTGTATTTGAAGAAGAAGCAAAGAAGATCGGTGCTGTAGACTTCCTGGCACAGGGAACTATCTATCCCGATGTTGTAGAAAGCGGACTGGGTGGAGAATCCGCAGTTATCAAGTCCCACCACAATGTAGGCGGACTTCCTGACTACGTAGATTTCAAGGAAATCATCGAGCCGCTGCGCAACCTCTTCAAGGATGAGGTACGTAAGGCAGGACTGGAACTTGGTATTCCTGAGAAGCTTGTATTCCGCCAGCCTTTCCCGGGACCGGGACTTGGCATCCGCATCATTGGTGAAGTAACTGCTGAGAAGGTACGTATCGTACAGGATGCAGATGCAATCTACCGTGAGGAAATTGCAAAGGCAGGACTTGACCGAAGCATCGGACAGTACTTCGCAGCCCTGACAAATATGCGTTCCGTAGGTGTCATGGGCGATGAGAGAACCTACGACTACGCCGTTGCACTGCGCGCAGTTAACACAGTAGATTTCATGACAGCAGAAGCCGCAGAAATCCCATTCGAAGTGCTGCAGACAGTTATGAGCAGAATCATAAACGAGGTGAGAGGAGTCAATCGAGTATTCTATGATCTGACGAGTAAACCACCTGGAACGATAGAGTTTGA
>CAVBMG010000003.1:0-118314 GCA_963596435.1 Agathobacter sp. | reverse complement strand
AAATATCATTAAGGAAAACAACAAGCGGAGTTGCCAACGATTACTTGACACAAACATTACTGATGGAATTGTTGAATATTGAGTATTATTTTGTTACAATATATGTAGTTAGCACAAAGTCAGGGTTATTCGGATATTTTGGATAGAAGTGATAATTGTATTTATACTAAGAGGAAATTAACAATGACAAATCAGGAATTGTTTGGTAAAACAGGTATTAAGCAATGTGTAATACAGGAAATTATTCGTCTGGCGCAAAAATATGATATTCAAAAAGTTATTTTATTTGGTTCGAGAGCTCGAGGCGATTATAAATTGAAAAGTGATATTGATTTAGCTTTTCAAGGAGGAAAGGGAAATTACTTTTCCTTTGATGTGGATGAAGAAACGACTACATTACTTCAATTCGATATCATAGATTTGGATAAACCGATTCAAGATGAATTATTAGAATCAATCAATCGTGAAGGAATCATTATATATGAAAAAGTATGAGAATTTTAAGTCTGCATTGGCTAATCTGAAAGATATTTATTCTTATCAGGAGCCATTTGGAAATGTAGAGATAACGGGAATGGTGGGACTATTTGAAATATGCTTTGAACAGGCGTGGAAAGCCATGAAAGAAGTATTGGAGAATTATGGTTATGCTGAAAGTGCAACTGGTTCACCAAGGATGATATTGAAAACGGCTTATAAGGCAGGAATGATTTCTGATGAAGAATTGTGGTTGTCTGCACTTGCATCAAGGAATAATGTCGCGCATGCGTATAATAAAGTCATAGCTATGGATATTATCAATAAGGCAAAAAATGACTATTATAATATGTTTGTCAAACTTGCACAGACCATAGAACAACAGTGGTTATAAACAGTGGGAAAAGTTATTTGACACAGAACTTTTGAAAATTGAATGAGTGGAAAATATAGCCAATCCTGTGGCAAAAATTCGCAAAGTTTACTTATATAAAGGGTAACCATTGACGCATCTTTTTTAGTAGCATCTCATTTATTTATAAAAGCATGGAGGTGTAGTAATGGCAAGACCATTCAGCGCTACTGATGCAAAGCGAGTAATTGAACGGCATCAAAATACAATTGAAAAACTGAATAACGTTGTTTCCTCTGAAGAGAAATATCGTACAAAGGCCAAGGATGCATCGGACGCGTTAGTAGCGCAGGAAGTGCTTAGAGTTCTCACCGATATTCCAATTGAGGAAATTAATCGAGATAAAAAAGGATTTCGAGTAAAAGCACTAAAGGATTATGGTTATAGAACGATAGCTGATATTGCGCCAGCATCGGTATACTCTATTGCTTCTGTTCATGGAATAAGTGAGGATGCCGCATACTCAATCAAAAAAAATGTAAACGATATAGTTTCAAAGGCAAGACAAGGAGTTAAAATCAAGCTAAGTTCTGATAATCGTTCCAAAGAAGCCACGGCACTTGTGACTGCGTTATCGCAATATCGCCGTAGTCAGCAAGTTGTTGAAGAGTGCAGGCAGCTACTCAACCAAAATAAAAAGACAATTGATTATGCTGTGGAAGATCTGAATTCTGCTACTGGCAGCCTGAAATGGTTCTTTTCATCGAAAACAAAGAAACAAAAGGCTTCGGAAGCATATAATATTTTGGTTAGTCTTATTGATGGTGTATATGGAAGCAAAGCAGAAGCTCAGATTTCTAACGCTGATGTGATTGATAGAAGCACAAATAGTGAGGCTTGGCAGGATTTTACAGCAAATTCCGTTCGATTTTTCAATGATCTAGAAGACATCAATCCAGGCGTATTGGGAAATGATGATTCGATGTATGGACTTCCAGAGGATCTTGCTCGAGAAATCCAAGAGGAATGTTTTTTTCCAGAAGGTCTACTTTGTGAATTGAGACGTTACCAGGAATGGGGAGTAAAGTACGCTCTTCACCAGGAGAGAATTCTTCTTGGCGATGAAATGGGCTTAGGAAAAACAGTTCAAGCCATTGCAACAATGGTATCTCTTCGCAATACTGGAGGAACTCATTTTGTTGTTGTGTGTCCGGCCAGTGTTATTACAAATTGGTGTCGTGAAATAAGAAAAATGAGCTTACTCAGTGTCACAAAAATTCATGGTGTCGGACGTAAAGCAGCGCTCCAATCATGGATAAAGAGTTGCGGAGTTGCTGTTACTACATATGAAACCACAATGTATTTCAATTTGCCTGATGATTTCAAATTTAAGCTGATGGTGGTTGATGAAGCACATTACATAAAAAATCCAGAAGCAAGAAGAAGTATAAACGTGAAGAATATTAGTATGCATGCAGAGCGTTTGATGTTCATGACAGGTACTGCTTTGGAAAATAAAGTTGATGAAATGATTTCTTTGATAAGGATTCTTCAACCGCGCATTGCTTCTCAGGTTCAGGGAATGGCATTTATGTCTTCTGCTCCACAATTTAGAAAAGCAGTTGCGCCTGTTTATTATCGCAGAAAACGAGAAGATGTTCTTACAGAGTTGCCAGATCTGATTGAAAGCAAAGAGTGGTGTGGTTTATCGCATAATGAAGAGATTGCTTACGAACAAGCAGTTTTGTCAAAAAATTATGCAGAGGCAAGAAGAGTATCTTGGAATGTGGATGATTTAAAGGATTCTTCTAAAGCGTCAAGACTGTTAGAACTTGTTGAGGAAGCTGAATCCGAAGGACGAAAGGTAATAGTGTTCTCGTTCTTTTTGGATACAATCCGCAAGGTATCAATGCTGCTTGGGGATCGGTGTACTAATCCAATTAATGGATCTGTTACACCTCAACGTAGGCAGGAGATTATTGATGAATTCGATAAGGCACCGGCGGGAACTGTCCTTGTAGCACAAATACAATCTGGAGGAACTGGCTTAAATATTCAATCTGCTAGTGTGGTGGTACTTTGTGAACCTCAATTTAAACCATCCATTGAAAATCAGGCGATTTCAAGGGCATATCGTATGGGACAGACGAGGAACGTTCTTGTATATCGTCTTTTATGTGAAGGTACAGTTGATGAAAAAATCATGTCAACATTGGAAAGTAAACAGGCCATATTTGATGCTTTTGCGGATAAATCTGTAGCTGCTGCAGAAAGCCAGGAAATGGATGAGCGTACTTTCGGAAATATCATCAAAGAAGAAATCGATCGTATTAACGCCAAATATGATAATACAAAGTAAAGGGATGTAGATTATTAATGCCAAGTTTATTTGCAGAAGATATATGAACAGGCAATTATAGAACTGCTCGAAAATACAGACTACGATCATCTTTGCATTCCACAAACATGGATTATGATTGCAACAGGACTCTACTGGATGCTGAATTGTGTAATAGTTTGACATGTATTAATTGTAGGAAGTATTATGGTGGTATTTTAGAACGATATGGATATGGCTAAGAAATTATTGGAAATTGTTGCAGATATAAAGAATAACTCGGAAATAATAGCATAGGAGGTATACCGACATGGCAGAACATAAATTAGTAGCATTAACCTTTGATGATGGTCCGACACTTGGCATTACAGACAAGGTATTAGATGTATTGGAGGAAAACAACGTAGTAGCGAGCTTTTTTCTGATTGGTCAGAACATCACGGAGCAGACCGAGTATCTGGTGAAGCGTGCTTACAATATGGGCTGTACGATAGAGAACCATTCCAAGACACATCCATCCATGATAGATCTGACCGAACAGGAGATCCTGGATGAAGTGAATTACACAACACAGCGTATTGAACAGGTAATTGGTGAGAAGCCGCAATTTTTCAGACCACCCTACATAAATTATAACCAGACAATGTATGATCTCATTGATCTGTATTTTATCAGCGGGTATGGCTGCGAAGACTGGGAACCGTCTGTGTCTGCACAGGAACGCGTGGACAGAGTACTTCAGGCTGCCAAGCCGGGATTTATGATTCTGATGCATGACATGGTAGATAACCTGCAGACCGTGGAAGCGATTAAGATATTGATTCCTGAATTAAAGAAACAGGGGTATGAATTTGTTACCATCAGAGATATTTTTAAGAAGAGTGGAACCAAGCCGCAAAAGAACGTAATTTACATGGGAATAGACGATGTAAGGCGCAATTATGAGTAGTTGCAACTGCCAGTTGACAGATTGACAGGCGTGTTTGGTGGTCTGCAACTGTTCCAAAAGGTATGATATGTCTGTAAAAACCAAACAACAAAAAAAGAAATGAGGGAAAACATGATTTTAGCAGACAAGATTATGGAAGAGAGAAAGAAGAACGGATGGTCACAGGAAGAGCTGGCGGATAAACTGTCAGTATCCAGACAGGCGGTGTCAAAATGGGAGAGTGCACAGTCAGTACCGGATCTTCAGAGAGTGATTCAGCTTGCAGAGATTTTCAATGTGAGTACAGATTATCTATTAAAAGATGAAGTAGAAGCACCGTCTCCTATGGAAGTAGGAGATATCAGGGATGAGGAACAGTCATTGCATAGGGTTTCCATGGAAGAAGCCAATGAATTCTTAACAATCAGAAGAAAAAATGCGCCAATGATAGCAGGTGGAGTTGCCATGTGTATTTTAAGTCCGGTGATATTGATTTTTCTGGCAGGACTTGCAGATTCTCATATTGGAAATATTTCAGAAGAACTTGCATCAGGTATCGGGATGGTATTTCTGCTTGTGATGGTTGCCATTGCGGTATTTGTATTTATCAGCTATGGAATGAAAGAGAGTAAGTTTTCTTATTTGGAAAAGGAAGCATTTGAAACAGCATACGGTGTATCCGGTCTGGCAAAAGAGAAGCAGAAGGATTTTGAGGACACATTTACCCGCAGTATTGCGATTGGTGTAGTATTATGTATTGTAGCTGTTATTCCATTACTGATCGCAGGAAGTATGGATGCGCCAGATTATATCTGTTGTGCGCTGACGTCTCTGCTGCTGATTTTAGTTGCAATAGGCGTGTATCTTATGGTAAATGCCGGCATGATCAAGGGCAGTTATGATATGCTTCTGCAAGAGGGAGATTTCTCAAAATCTGAGAAACATGCGAAGAAAAAAATGGAATTGTTCAGCAGTGCTTACTGGTGTCTTGCAACAGCAATTTACCTGGGATGGAGTTTCTGGACTAACAGATGGGATTTTACCTGGATCGTATGGCCCGTAGCGGGTGTTTTGTATGCGGCAGTATCTGCAATTTTGAAAATGGCAATGGGCAATAAAGAGTAACGAACATAAGAAAAGACAAGGTTGTTTTATGCAGCCTTGCCTTTTCCATATATTAGGAAACTGTGATAAGTTCGTACTCGCGGGTTCCAAAACCGAGGTCTGCGGCAGCCTCGATGGTGTGTACACCATTTCTGGATTCGATACGTTCAATTAAGTGATCTCTGCCCGGATCATCGCTGGCATATACCAGATCCAGACAAGCCTGGTCGATTGCGATAGGATCAGTAGAGATTAAGATACCCATATCCTTCATGCAGGGATCTTCAGCTACTGCACAACAGTCGCAGTCTACGGACATATTTTTCATGACATTGATATAAATAGCATTTCCCTTGAAATATTCCACAACGGAAGATGCAGCATCAGCCATGGACTCCAGGAAAGAATCATGATCTGCTGTCCACAGCTTATCCGGTTCACCGGCGCCGTGAATATATGCTTTGCCGGCAGAAGATGCGATACCGATAGAAAGCTGCTTGAGTGCTCCGCCGTAGCCTCCCATAGGATGTCCTTTGAAATGGGAGAGAACCAGAAGAGAATCATAATCTGCCAGGTCTTTTCCTACGAAATTCTTATGAATGACTTTACCATTGGGAATGGGAAGCTCCATGTCCGGACCTTCTGCATCCAGCAGATCTACTTCAAAATATTTGCTCCAGCCATGTTCGTGCATGGTTTTCATGTGTTTGGCTGTGGTATTACGTGCGCCGTCATAGGCTGTGTTGCATTCGACAACAGTTCCACCTACATAATCAATAACCGGTTTCCAGAATTCTGGTTTCAGGAAGTTCTGATTGCCGACTTCACCGGAGTGGAGCTTGATTGCAACCTTACCGCCTAATTTTTTACCTAATAACTGATACATTTCCAATACTTTATCAGGACTGATTTCCTTTGAAAAATATACCTTTGCTTTTTCGCTCATATACATGGTTTACCCCCTTTTTCTAATTTTATATTTGATTCTATTTTATATAGAAAGAAAAGGAATTTCAATAAATATTTTAGTTTATAGATTTTTAATAAAAATTATTAGCACTCCCTATTGACGAGTGCTAATAAAAGGTATATAACGTAGTCAGAACAAAGGAAAAGGAAACCTGAGTTCCATAAACATAAAACAAAGACGACATCCGAGGTATTAGATAGAAGAAAGGAAGATGACTTATGTTGATGCCTAGTATTTTTAGAACTAATAGTTTGATTGATGATTTGTTTGATGATGATTGGTTCGATGACAAGGAGTTCAAGAACGTGGAGAAGAAACTCTATGGTCACAGAGCTAAGAATGTAATGAACACAGATGTGAAAGAAACAGAGGATGGATACGAACTGGAGATGGATCTTCCGGGATTCAAGAAAGAAGAAGTATCTGTTGAACTGAATAATGGATATATCACCATCAGAGCTGCCAAGGGACTTGACGAGGATGAGAAAGAGAAGAAGACCGGCAAGTACATCCGCAGGGAGCGTTACAGCGGTGCCTGCGAGAGAAGCTTTTATGTAGGCGAAGAGGTTACACAGCAGGATATCAAGGCAAGCTTCAGACATGGTATCTTAAAGCTTGACATTCCTAAGAAGGAAGCCAAAAAGATAGAACAGAATAACTTCATATCCATTGAATAATAAGCTTGAATAAGTAATTGATAGCCACCCGGTTGTATAGCCGGGTGGTTCTATATAGGAGAAAGGGTGGCGATTACAATGGCAAAGGAAATCGTATTTGATATAGATGCAAGAAAGAAAATGGAATCTGGTGTGAACCAGCTGGCTGACACAGTGAAGGTAACGTTAGGACCAAAAGGCAGAAATGTTGTATTGGATAAGGGCTTTGGTGCTCCACTTATTACCAATGATGGTGTGACTATAGCCAAGGAAATCGAACTGGAGGACAGGTTCGAGAATATGGGTGCACAGCTGGTAAAGGAAGTTGCAACCAAGACAAATGATGCAGCAGGTGATGGTACAACAACAGCAACAGTTCTGGCACAGGCTATGATTAACGAAGGTATGAAGAATATCGCAGCAGGTGCAAATGCCATTGTCCTTAGAAAAGGCATGAAGAAAGCAGTAGAGACGGCACAGAAAGCTATTAAGGAAATGAGTAAACCTGTCAGTGGTAAGAAGGATATTACCAGAGTCGCTGCCATTTCCGCAGAAAGTGATGAAGTCGGTGAAATGGTCGCTGATGCTATGGAGAAGGTCGGCAAGAACGGTGTCATTACCATAGAAGAATCCAAGACAATGCAGACTTCGGTTGATGTGGTAGAAGGTATGCAGTTTGATAAAGGCTATCTGTCTGCATACATGTGCAATGATAAGGATAAGATGGTTGCCAACATGGATGAGCCATATATCCTGATTACAGATAAGAAGATATCCAACATTCAGGACATACTGCCGATTCTGGAACAGATATCTAAGGCAGGTAAGGAACTGTTAATCATTGCAGAGGATGTAACCGGTGAAGCACTTACTACTCTGATCGTAAACAGTCTGCGTGGTACTTTGAAGGTAGTTGCAGTCAAGGCGCCGGGCTTTGGGGATAACAGGAAAGAAATGTTAAAGGATATCGCATTCCTGACAGGCGGTCAGGCAGTCTTTGAAGAACTTGGTATGCAGCTCAAGGATACTTCTATTGAAATGTTAGGCAGGGCAAAATCTGTAAAAGTCACCAAGGACAGCACAACAATCGTTGATGGCGAGGGCAAGTCCGAAGATATTCAGGAGAGAATTGCTTCTATTAAGGCACAGGCTGAAAAGGCAACCTCTGAATATGATAAGAAGAAATATCTTGACAGAATAGCCAAGATGAGTGGCGGTGTTGGTGTTATCAGGATCGGTGCTGCTACAGAAACCGAAATGAAGGAATCCAAGTATCGTGTCGAGGATGCTCTGAATGCGACAAAGGCAGCCGTAGAAGAGGGTATTATAGCAGGCGGCGGTTCTGCTTATATCCATGCACAGAAAGCAGTTCTTGCAGAGGCAGATAAGCTGGAGGGCGATGAGAAGACAGGTGCTTTGATTGTTGCAAGGGCATTGGAAGCCCCACTTAGAACTATTGTTGAGAATGCAGGTCTGGAAGGGGCTATTGTAGTTAATAAAGTCAAGGAATCCGCAGATGGTATTGGCTTTGATGCTGTCAGCGAAGAGTATGTAGATATGATGGCAAATGGCATCATTGATCCTGTGAAAGTGACAGACAGTGCGCTGGTCAATGCACAGAGCATCGCCTCTACGTTACTGACAACAGAGGCTGCTGTAGGCAATATCCCGGAGAAAAAGCCGGCAATGCCTGCATCCCCTGAAATGGGCTATTAATTTATAAATACTAAAATAAACATAAGGCGAAATCGTTGGTGCTGCTGACGGTTTCGCCTTTTTAATGATAAAAAATACCAATAAATAAAAATCTCCTTGAAATTAGATATAACTAACTATATAATCAACATGCGACCAAAATAATAAAAACGGTCGCATAAAATTATGAAATTAGTGAGGAGAGAAAATGAAGAGGGAGAAAGAACAGAAACGAAAAGAAGGTCTTAGCAGGTTATTCGAACTGGCTGGCAAGAAGAAAAGCAGGCTGACAGCAGCATGTCTGTTGTCTGTGGTATCTTCTGCCATGCGAATCGTATTTTATTTTGCAATTTACGGTGTTATCAGAGAAGTTATCCTGTCATATCAACAGCCACAGAACATGAATCTGCCAAGGATAGAATTATATGGGCTGGTTACACTTGGAGGAGTCCTGGTGTATGGAATCTGCGCATTTGGTTCCTCTGCCATTTCCCATGTGGCAGCGTATGACCTGCTGTACGAGATTCGGATTCAGTTAATGGATAAGGTGTCACGCATATCTTCCGGGTATTTTACCGGAGTGACTCAGGGAGCAATCAAGAAAATCATGTCAGATGATGTAGAAGAGATCGAGGCATTCATCGCCCATAATTTATGTGATTTGTCTGCTGCAATCGCAACGCCTGTATTTACGCTGATTTACCTGTTTTATATGGACTGGAAGCTGGCGTTGGTTACATTGCTGCCTATTATGATTTCTGTATTTCTGCTTGCTGCCTGCCTGAAGCAGAAGGACAAAGCACAGTTACAGAAGGAAATGCATGATGCCCTGGAGAAAATGACAGGAACCATCGTAGAATATATTCACGGTATGCCTGTAGTAAAAGTATTCAATCGTTCTCTTGGTGCTTTTCACCGTTATGAAGATGATCTGAACAGCTTCGTAGACAGCGTGGACAGGACAGCAAGAGCCAACGCCACACCAATGGGACTCTACTATGTCTTTTTCGGCGCACAGGTGTTGATGCTGCTTCCCGCCTGTATTTATAAAATCACACATACGGGTAGTTATATAGAATGTCTACTGGTCATTATTCTGTTCCTGCTGATTGGACAGGGCTTGAAAGAGCCTATGGAGAACATGATGAATATGACAATTATGTCTAATCGAATCGTGGAAAGCGTGAAGAGAATTGACAATATTTTATATCAGACAGAGATTACATCACAGGGAGAGCAGGTTCCAAGTCATTATGATGTAGAGTTCGATCATGTGTCTTTTGCTTATGAAAAAGAGCAGGAAGTGATCAAAGGAGTTTCATTACTGGCGAGAGAGGGCAGTATCAATGGAATTGTAGGACCATCTGGAGGTGGCAAATCTACGTTGATGGAACTGTTGCTTCGCTTCTACGATATTCAGGGTGGTGCGATCAGAATTGGCGGCGTGGATATAAGGCAGATTCCTATGGAACAGCTTATGAACATGATTTCCTATGTATTTCAGGATTCTGTACTGTTTCAGGATACGATTGAGAATAATATTCGTATGGGAAATCAGACCGCCACACTGGAAGAAGTACAGGCAGCAGCGCAAAATGCAGGGATTCATGATGTAATCATGGCTTTACCTCATCAGTATCAGACCATAATTGGTGAGAACAATGCGTATCTCTCAGGTGGCGAGAAACAGCGAATTGCCATTGCCAGACTTTTTCTGAAGGATTCCCCCATTGTGGTTATGGATGAAGCGACAGCTTATGCAGATGCTGAGAATGAGACAAAGATTCAGGAGGCATTTGCCCGGTTATCCAAAGGCAAGACAGTATTTATCATTGCACACAGATTAAAGACGATTGAAAATGCAGACCATATCTGGGTTATTGATAAGGGAGAGGTCGCGGGTGCAGGAACTCATGCAGAGCTTATGGCAACCTGTCCACTTTATCAGGATATGGTAGCTGCAAATGAGCGCCGCGATGAATGGACAATTGAGAGCAGAAAGGAAGGTATGGCATCATGACGAAGATAAAAGACTGGTTTGAAATGTTGTCTTTTGGTGATACCAGAAGATACAGTAAGCTGCTGTTGTGGTTTCTGTTAGACAGTGTAATTGCAACGATTCCCTACAGTATTGTAATTCTGGCAATTTATATATTTCTGATTCCTGTTGCAGGGGAGGGGCAGTTACTTCCTGTGGATAAATTATGGATGTTGACGGGAGTTCTTGCCGTACAGGCATTCTGTTATTTTCTGGTGCGCAGGAAATCTTATGTTGACAGTTGCGTCGGAATGGCTGGAACCATGCGCAAATCCAGAATTGAGGTAGGAGAACATCTTAGAATCCTGCCTATGGGCTTTTTTAACAATCATGATGCAGGAGAACTCTCCACGGTGCTGCTCCGTGACTATAATACAATAGAGACATTGGCAGAGCAGTTCATGCCCCAGGTGGCAGCGTTTATCGTGAGACTGCTGATTTCTGCGATTTTTCTTGGAATTTTTGATTATCGGATGACGTTTGCACTTTTGATTACAATACCGCTGTCATTGCCGTTTGCCTTTGTCAGCTACAGCAGGATGAAGGATTCTGGTGCTCATCTGCAAAAGGCACAGCAGGATACCACATCCAGGATTCTGGAATACATAGAAGGAATCCAGACACTCAAGGCATTTAACCTGGCAGGCAGACACTTCCAGGCATTACAGGAAGCCTTTGACCAACAGAGAAAATCAGCCATTCATATAGAAACAAAATCAGCAGCACCCATGAGCATACTTGGTAAAATGATTCTGAATATGGGGCTGGTGCTTACAATCATTGCAGGTGGCATCTGGGTAGTAAACGGTGAATTAAATCCCTTTTTCTATATTGCATTTCTGGTTATGGCACTGAATGTATATGAGCCGGTATCTGTTCTGTTTCTGTTTATTGCAGATTTTGCAAGAAGCAGAAGATCGGGAGAGCGTATCAGGGGACTTTTTGAGGAGAAACCTCTGCCGGAGCCGTCCAAATCATCAGTAAAAGACTGCAAGGATGGTACGATTGCCTTTGAACATGTCAGCTTTTCCTATGGAGATAAGGAAGTACTGCATGATGTTTCTGTGACTTTTCCGGAAAAGACAGTAACAGCACTGGTGGGACCATCTGGAAGCGGCAAGTCAACGATTACCAGACTGGCAGCGAGATTCTGGGATGTGAATAAAGGGCAGATCACGTTAGGCGGCGTACCGCTTACCAGTATGAAGGTAGATGAGATTCTGGCACAGGTCAGCATTGTTTTTCAGGATGTTTATCTGTTCCATGACACGATAGAGGCGAATATCAGAATGGGAAGAGAGGATGCGACCAGAGAGGAAGTGATTGAAGCAGCCAAAAAGGCGGCATGCCATGATTTTATTATGTCACTTCCTGATAAATATGATACAATAGTAGGCGAAGGCGGCTCTACCCTGTCAGGTGGCGAGAAGCAGAGAATTTCCATAGCGAGAGCATTGCTCAAGGATGCGCCGATTGTGCTACTGGATGAGGCAACGGCTTCTCTGGATTCTGAGAATGAGGTACTGATTCAGCAGGCGATATCAAGTCTGGTGAAAAGTAAGACGGTAATTATTATTGCACACAGATTACAGTCGATTTTCAATGCTGACCAGATTCTTGTTCTCAAAGATGGACAGATAGCTGAGAGGGGTACACATACAGAGCTGCTGGCGCAAAAGGGTATCTATGAACATCTGTGGAAGGAGCAGAGCAGCTCTGGAAGCTGGAGAATTAAATAAGTGAGGGTTTATGCCGGTACGAGTTTTTTCAGAAGAAGAGAAAAAAGAAATCAAAGAGAAAATGTTTACACAGGGAATGGAACTGATTAAGGAATATGGGTTGACACACACTTCTGTATCCAAAATTACAGAGCGGGCAGGGATTGGAAAGAGTACTTTTTATAATTTCTTCCCCTCCAAGGAAATGTTCGTCATAGAGTTGATGCGCTATGAGCGGCAAAAGGCAATGGATTATCTCAATGAGCTGCTGCGTGGACGGGATAAAATGACGAAGAAAGAGGCGAAAGGTTTCCTGAAAATAGTCATTTTCCATCAGGACAGTATATACCAGTATCTGTCAGAAGAGGATCTGGATACCCTGTATCCTGCCATGGTAGAGAGCGGGCAGATAGAAAGTGACTTAAATTCTGATACACCACAGTTCCTGCTTGACCATATGGAAGAAGTCGATCCCAAGGCTGATCCGAGAGTCTTTCTTAACTTTCTTCGCATTATGGCATTGGCAGTATCGCAGAAGGAGGCCCTGCAGCAGGAGACGCTGAATGATACATTAGAACTCATATTTGAAGCCATGTTCCGGTATATTTTTACAGAATAGTATATGCAGCAGACCGGGTAAATATGTTTACAGACTACCAATGACATGCTACAATGATACACGTTACAGGATTCGACACATATATTATAAATAAAAGAAAAATGAGGGTATGATATGTGTTGTAATCGTTGTTCAGGTATGGAGGATAGAGAGTCCTCGCCGATGATTCTGGATGTAAACAGGGCTGCAAAAGAAAACTGCAATTTCCGCAAGAGTGTCTGGACTGGCAAATGTATGCAGATGACATTAATGAGCATCCCGCCCCGAGGAGAGATTGGGCTGGAAGTACATGAGAAGACAGATCAGATGATACGTGTGGAGCAGGGCAGAGGCATAGCCATGATGGGTAACTGCCAGTGCAGACCAAACATGGAACTGGAGATATTCGAGGGAGATGTTGTGTTTGTACCTGCTGGCACCTGGCATAATATCAGAAATATCGGCAGAGAACCACTGAAATTATCTTCTACCTATGCACCGCCTCATCATCCCAAGGGAACAGTGCATAAGACCAGAGAGGATGCTGACAGAGCGGGACACAGAAAATAAAACGATAAATAACAGAAAGGTACGGTCTTAGGTATGAACAAAGGAAAAGGTTTTATTGAAGAGTTTAAGAAATTTATCATGCGTGGCAATGTCATGGATATGGCAGTCGGTGTAATCGTAGGTGGTGCGTTTACTTCCATTGTTACATCACTCAATCAGGATATTCTGACTCCTGTCCTTGGTATCTTTGGCGGTACAGATTTCTCTAACCTAAAGGTTACACTGGGAAGTGGAGAGAATGCACCTGTGCTGTGTTATGGTAATTTCATAACGGCTGTTATTAATTTCCTGATTACAGCGTTTGTGATTTTTGTGTTGGTAAAAGCTATCAATAAAATCGGAGACAAACTGATCAGGAAAGAGGAAGAAGCACCAGCAGAGCCAACGACTAAGATGTGTCCATATTGCAGAAGTGAGATTGCAAAGGAAGCAACCCGTTGTCCTCACTGTACTTCCAATCTGGAATAGAGCAAAAGACTGTAGAATGCGAACTCTACAGTCTTTTTTGTGTCATAAAATATCAAAAATGTATAAATACATAGCGGTTTTAAACACTTACAATATTCAAATTGACGTAAAATAACTACCGTGATATGATATAAATTATGCGATATGCTACATTGGGATAAAGGAGAGAGTATGGATATTCAAAATATATTTAGCATGGTTTCATATAAGTGTAATTCATATAAAGTAACGGTATTTCGCTATGTGTTATTTCTGATTGTCATTCTGTTTGTGGCATTCGGGGCTTATACTTATTATGACTATCAGAAGGAATGTCAGAGTAATGCAGGGAGAGAAGCGCAGACCAAAGCCGCAAGGATTGTGTCACAGAATGATGAACGACTGGAGAATCTGAGGCAATATTATATTACGATGTCTTCCGATGATTCAATAAAATGGATGCTTGAAAATAACATACGTTATTCCGATTACAGTAATTATAAAAAAGCCTATGAGGATATGGGCTCGGAAGGAATTTTCAGTGATTATGTGGGCAGCTTTACCTTTGTTAATTTCAGAACAGGATGGGTGCTGAGTAATAAAGGACTTTTCCCATTGTATGAGACATATAATCAGGATACGGTAATGTCCATATATGAGGATAAGACAGCGATTGCGGAGAAGAATTACTGGAAATATGATGAAAAGGGAGTAGTACTGGACAGTAATGTGGACAGGAAGTACCGATTGACGGTAGAGACGAATGGGCTGAATTTCATTATGCGTCTTCCTGCTACTTCCTATAATACATATGCGGTATTCATAGCAAATGTTAATATGGATACATGGAAGAAATGGATTGATCAATGGCTGGAAAGCTATGAGAAAGTCGTAGTATTGGACAAAGATGGAATTCCCATTTATGCTACGGATACATCACTGGAGGATATCTGTCAGGAGCTGTTTACAAAAGAACAGACCAGTGGACAGGTGAGAACAGATCATACAGTATATATGGTCGGTAAGGCAAAATCCAGCATTCTTGGCTGGAATTACTATGTATTTCGTGATGTGAAGGGCGGGCAGGCTGGAATGCGTCTGCCGATAGCAATATTTGGTTTGCTGTTCATACTGATTATTGTCAGTCTGATACTTGTCAGTCATTTGATCTATCATCCGATAGATACGCTTCTGAAGGATGTCTCGGAGACAGGAGCGCAGAACAGCTATCAGGGGAATGAATTAGAGTATCTGGCGGGCAGCTATCATAATCTCAAAAAAGACAAACAGACATTGGAAGGGCTTTTAAGCCAGCAGCAGGATAAGCTGGAAGAGCTGTTTGAATTAAGACTGATCCATGGGGAAGTAGATGAAGAAGAATGGGATGAATATCTGGAGGGATTCAGACTTCGCAGCTGGAAGTATTTTGCTACGGCAGTTGTTATCTTGAATCTGGGAGATGAAGAAATCCAGAGTATGGTGAACGAAGATGCCATATGTCTGAAATTACTTTCTGAAATGCCCAATTCCCTGAAAGAAAAGGCATGGATGCCTCCTATTTATAATGCCAGTGCTATTTTTGCAATCTTCGCGGAAGAAGATGAGGATATCCTTTTAGAGAAGATTCAGACCTTTTACACAGAAATGCAGGAATATGCTTCCAACATCTGTGATTATAATATTCTGATGGGGGTAAGCGCTACCCACACCAATTATCATCATATTCGTGCCGCATACAGAGAGAGTATTAATGCCTTGACCTTTAAGACCAGCATCAATACAGAAGGAGATGCAGCAAAAGAGGACAAGAAGCAGGAGTGTCATTTCTATCTTGCCAGCACTACGGTATTGGCAAAGGAATACAATCATCAGTTTGAAGAAGATATTCAGGCAGCAGTAAAAGCCGTAGATAAGAAGTTGTGTTATCAGGTTACAGATGCCTTTTGCCATTATCTGAATCAGGCGCAGGGACATGAAGCGGAACTGCCATTATATCTGCTTAGGTATGTGAATTCCATTCTGATCACGGCGGTAGATGCAGGCATTCACCTGCATGAAATATATCCAGATGGTTTGAAGAAGACGTATCGTGAGCTGCTGGAGGTCGTGGAGCCGGACAGAGAGCGCAGGTATATCAAATGTAAATTCATAGATCCCGTTATCAGAGTGCGTATGGAGTATCTGGAGAGCCATTCCAACTCCATGCTTCAGGAGATTGAAGACCTGATAGAAGAGAAGAAGGGTAATCTGTCATTGACAGAATGTGCGGATATCCTTGGTGTACATCAGACATATATCTGGAAAGTACTCAAGATGGAAAGAGACAGATCCTTCAGTGATTATGTGGAAGAGTATAAGCTTAAAGAAGCAAAACGACTGTTACTGGAATCTGATATGACTGTAGCAGAGATTGCAGAGCAGCTTAATTATACCAATGCGCAGAATTTTATACGTTTCTTTAGTAAAAGTACCGGAGTAACGCCTGGCAAGTTCAGAAAGTTGTACTAATTGTCCTAATAGGGGCATAAAAGGGAATAATCATTTTCTTAATTGCGTTGAAAAAGCAGTATAAAAAATGATTATTTCCTTTTCTTTTTGCACAAAACAGCATTACGTAACTGTGCAATATGCATAAAAATACGGCTGAATAACCCTTGAAAAAGAAAATGATTATAGACGTTATCACTTTTAAAGTATAATATTGCACTATAACTTAGGGCAAACGGAAACGAAAGTAAGCAAAATAACGAAACGAACCCTGAGAATAGAAAATAAAAGAAAGGTGGTCATTCATGCCTGGTAAAAAAAAGAAAAGTAATGTAGTAACGCTTTCTGATGGAACCACAATTACATTACGACAAACAAGTACATGGCAATATATGAAGCATCACAAATGGCTTTACATTATGCTTCTGCCGGGGTTACTGTATTTTATTCTATTTAAGTATGTTCCGATGGGGGGACTGGTAATCGCATTTAAGGAGTATAGTCCTTTCAGAGGAATCTGGGGAAGCCCATGGGTAGGTTTCAGTCAGTTTAAGAAATTCTTTGATACACCGGATTTCTGGAGACTGCTTCGCAACACATTGGGAATCAGCTTGTTACAGTTGATAATTTATTTCCCTGCGCCCATTATTCTGTCTTTATTCTTAAATGAAGTCAGACACAACGGTTATAAGAGAGTCATACAGACTCTTGTATATGTACCTCATTTTGTATCGTGGGTTATTGTAGCCAGTCTGACATATCAGTTATTTAATGTATCTGATGGTGTCATCAACATGATCATTAAGAATCTGACAGGAGGAACCATTGATATATTATCAAAAGGTTCTACATTCTGGGGATTGATCGTAGGACAGGATATCTGGAGAGAGACTGGATACGGAACCATTATCTTTCTTGCTGCATTAGCTGGTGTAGATCAGGAGATGTATGAGGCTGCCAGAGTAGATGGAGCAGGACGATGGAGACTGATGTGGCATATTACACTTCCTGCAATTAAGGGAACCATTATCATGATGTTGATTCTGCGAGTAGGAGGATTGCTCAATACAGGCTATGAGCAGATTTTCCTGATGAGAAATGATCTGAATATGGAGTATGCGGATGTATTTGATACGTACATATATACAAGAGGTATTGTGAATGGACAATATTCTTTCTCATCTGCGGCAGGTATGTTCAAATCAGTCGTTGGTATGATCCTGGTACTTGGCTCGAACAAGATTTCCAAGATGTGCGGCGAAGCTGGAATTTATTAAGGAGGGGCATATGGCTGGAGTATTGAAGAAACAGGGCAGTAAGATCAGGAAGAGCCCTGGAGACAGAATTGTAGATGTCATTATATATGTGGGGCTTGCCCTGGTGGCATTGTCAACAGTATTGCCTTTCTTATATGTAGTGGCAGGTTCCTTTGCAACAGATAAGGAACTGACAGAGAAAGCATTTTTTATCATTCCTGAGGTATGGTCTTTGAACGCGTACAAGTATGCAATCAAGACAGCCAACATTTTAAGAGGTTTGAAGAATTCTGTAATATTGACAGCATTGGGAACGACAATGTGTATGGTGTTTTCACTTACATTTGCGTACCCTCTGTCCAAGAAGCATTTCAGAGGACGTAACCTGATATTGAATCTTGTTATTGTGACCATGCTCTTTGGCGGCGGCATGATACCTTCTTATCTGGTGTATTGTGCATACGGTCTGTATGACAGCTACTGGGCATTGATTCTTCCGGCATTGATCAGTCCGTTCAATATGATCATTATTAAGAATTTCTTTCAGGATTTACCACAGGAACTGGAAGATGCAGCTTATATTGACGGATGCAGTGATATAGGAACTTTCGTAAAGATAGTGCTTCCACTGTCCAAACCGGTTATCGCTTCCATTTCATTATTCTATGGTGTAGGATTCTGGAACGATTATTTTTCATCCATGATTTATTTGAAATCAGCAGAGAAGTTTCCGATACAGATTCAGTTGAGATCTATCATCCTTTTGACTTCACAGATTTCAGAGGTTGTTATGGATTACTATGATATGAACGGAGCACCGCCTGATAAGGCAGTCAAAATGGCATGTACTGTAATTGCTACCGTACCTATTCTGTGCATTTATCCTTTTGTACAGAAATATTTCACCAAGGGCGTTATGGTTGGCGCTGTAAAGGGTTAACTTAAAAAATTATATAATTATATAAGGAGGATCTTATGAAGAGAAAGAAATTATTACAGAAAGTATTATCCGCAGCATTAGCTGCAAGTATGGTAATGAGTCTGACAGCATGTGGGGGAAGCAGTAATTCTACTGGAAGCAATTCTACTGGCAGTGATTCTACACAGACAACTGCTGCATCAACAGAGAAGGCAGATGCAACAGCAGCTACAGAGACCAAAGAAGAGACAAAAGAGAGACAGACCGTTACTTTTATGACAATTGATTTTAATGCAGGTACTTCCAATACAGGAGACTATGCAGAAGAAATCAAGCAGAAGATAGAAGATGCTACGGGCGTTAATTTGGAGATCGAATGGGTACTTTCTGATGTAACAGATGAGAAGATCACACTGGCAATGGCAAATCCGTCTACTATGCCTATGATCATCACACACAGCGGTTCTTTGACTGGTAATATTGTAAGTGCAGCCAAGGCTGGTGCTTTCGTAGATTTGAATGATTATATCTGGGATTCAGAGAAATATCCTAACCTTTCCCAGATGAATAAATCTGTAGCAGAAACACTTTCTGTAGATGGTGCATTGATTGCTATTCCACGTACAAGAGATATTGGACGTTATGGTCTCTCCTATCGTCAGGACTGGGCAGATGCAGTAGGTATCACAGAGGAACCTAAGACAATTGATGATGTATATGATATGTTATACAAATTCACCTATGACGATCCTGATGGAAATGGTAAGAACGATACATATGGTATGGAAATGACATCTTATACAGGACCATTTGATATTATTCAGACCTGGTTCGGTGTAGGAAACGGATGGGCAGAAGTAGATGGCAAGTTAATCCCTGTTCATATGCAGCCTGAGTATAAGGAAGCTCTGGACTGGATCAAGAAGGTATATGATGATGGTCTGATGCCTAAGGACTGGGCAGTACGTACAACAGATACCTGGTCAAATGGATGTAAGACAGGAGAAAGTGGTGTTTACATCGACGTAATGGACGGCGGAAGACGTATCTGGGATTACTTCGTAGCAGAAGAGACAAAGACTCCTTCCGTAGTAAATCCTGACGAGACTGCTTCCATGAATCTTCTGGGCGCTGTAAATGGTAAGACACTTGCAACCTCCGGCTACAACGGATACTTTACAATCAGTGCATCTACCTGCGATACACCTGAGAAGATTGAAGCTGCTTTGACACTGCTGGATAAGCTTAATGACAACGACACAAGACTTCTTGTTGAGTACGGTCTGGAAGGTATTAACTGGGAAAAGGATGCAGATGGCAACCTGGTAGACCTGGATGTGGAGAATGCAACTCTTGCAGCTAACTATGCAGGATTGAATCAGATGCTTGCTTATATCCCAAGATATGATCTGAATCCATCTCCTGCAAAGAATGAGCGTACACAGGCTCAGGCAGATGTTTATGTAGAGAATGAAAAGTATGCGGTATTTAATCCTGCATCTTCCTACCTTGCAAACTCTGCTACTTATGCAGATATCGGTAAGACTCTTGATGAGATCATCACACAGGCAAGAACACAGTATATCTGCGGTGAGATTGATGAGGCAGGACTTCAGAAAGCATGGGATAACTGGCTCAATCAGGGTGGACAGACAATCATTGATGAAGTAAACGCACAATATGAAGCAAATAAATAAACATCCGTAGGGATACGGATAAAGCACCGGTATCCAACAGGATGCCGGTGTTTTTATAGGAGAGATAAGACGATGTATCTGAAGCTGGAAGGAGACTGGACGGTTACACTTACGACCAAAGAAGGAACACAAAAGGGAAAGGTTTCATTACCGGGGATTATCCAGGCACAGGGGTATGGAGAGAAGATTACAGAGCAGACACCATGGGTAAGCAGTCTGCATGATGCAGAATGGTGGAAGAGAGAGGAATACAGGTATGCACAGGAAGATGGATGCAGAATCCCTTTTCTGTCACAGCCGCCCAGACATTTTCTGGGAAAAGCCATATATGAAAGAGAGATAGAGATTAAGGAAGAACATAATGATACATGGTATCTATATATAGAAGTAACGCATTGGAGAACAAAGGTATCTATTGACGGGATTCAGACGGGAGAAGACTGTTCTGTGTGTACTGCACACAGACTGGATTGCGGCAGACTGACCAGGGGAATACATACCATTCAGGTAGAAGTGGATAATTCCATGCAATATCCATATAGACCAGATGGACATGGTGTATCGGATGCCTTGGGGGCGACCTGGAATGGCATGGCAGGAGAAATCGCACTTTTTACACAGGATGTCTGGGAGAAGAGAATAAAAGACAGGAAGCAG
Source organism: Agathobacter sp. (assembly GCA_963596435.1). Classification (GTDB taxonomy): domain Bacteria; phylum Bacillota; class Clostridia; order Lachnospirales; family Lachnospiraceae; genus COE1. The sequence goes on along the minus strand of CAVBMG010000003.1, from coordinate 97,407 downwards.
TATGCAAAAGAGCATACAAGACAAATCAGAATAGAAAACGGCAGATTTATAGTAGATGACAGAAAGGAGTATTTCAGAGGGACACACTTTGGAGGCGAATATCCATTAACAGGATACCCGGCAACGGATAAAGCCTGGTGGAGAGAGAAGTTTGCAATCATGAAGAAATGGGGACTGAATTTCATGAGATGCCATTCTTATTGTCCACCGGAAGCAGCTTTTGCAGCAGCCGATGAAATGGGAATCTATCTACAGCCTGAATGTGGGATGTGGAATCATTTTGAAGAGAATATTCCTATGCTGGATGTATTGAGAGAGGAAACGAGAAGGATTCTGGAACAATTCGGGCATCATCCATCCTTTGTTCTGTTCTCACCAACCAATGAGCCATCTGGTAACTGGTACGGTGTTCTTCGCAAATGGGTAGAAGAGACAAGAGAATATGACAGATATCTCGGATATGAGAACAGACGTGTCTATACCGCGCAATCAGGGTGGTTTTATGATACAGCGCCTTCCCAGGTAGAAGGTACTGATTATCTGTATTTCCATCGTTCTGCGTATGGACCTTATCTGGGGGGGACCATCAGAGGACCGGTAGGCTGGAGAGGCGGCAATTATACCCCTTCTCTTGAGCAGACAGATAAGCCTGTGATTTGTCATGAATTAGGGCAGTGGTGCGTATATCCGGACTTTCATATAATTGACAGCTTCAGCGGATATCTGATACCAGGCAATTATCAGGTGTTTCGTGCGCATTGCAAAGCACAGGGACTGCTGGGACTGAACAGAGAATTTGCATACGCTTCCGGCAGAAATCAGGTGAGATTATATAAGGAAGACATAGAAGCAAATCTCAGAACACAGGAGCTGGATGGATTCGAGCTTCTGGATATTCACGATTATCTGGGACAGGGAACAGCATGTGTAGGAGTATTGGACGTTTTCTGGCAGGAGAAAGGCTATGTGGATGCATCTGAATTCAGACAGTTTTGTTCTGATGTTGTGATACTTGCTGCTTTTCCACGATATGTCTACACAGTGGCAGATATGATTCATGCACCGGTTATGGTATGTAATTTCGGTGAAAAAGATATTGACACATGTGTCATAAAATGGAAACTGTATGCCGGAGGCGAAGGAGAATGGAATCAGGTCGTTATGCAGGGCAGACTTCCAGAATGCAATATAAAACAGGGAGAAAAGGCATTAACAGGAGACTTGGAACTGGATCAGAAAGTGATCAGTGAATATGTCAGCGAACATGACAATCAGTGCTTTCTGCTTGAATTATACATCCATGATGTTACGTTCAATACATGGAAAATATATGTATATGAAAAGAAGGAGAAAGAAGATTGCTTTGAAGAAAATAATTCTGAAACAGTATGCTATACGCAGAACTGGCAGCAGGCGAAGTCTGCATTGGAACAGGGAGGAAAGGTTATTTTTGCACCGTTTTTATCGGATTTAAGCTATGAGTGTCCTCCATTGTCTATGAGAAATGTGTTCTGGAATGGGCAGATGGGACCTTCGTGGAGCAGAGAGCTGGGGATGATTGCAGATACAGAATGCAGGATATTTGATGATTTCCCGACAGATGTTGATGGAGGCTGGCAATGGGAAGATATTTTGCAGCATGCAAGAGGTTTCCATTTACAGAAGAGTCTGCGTGCACTGACACCGATTGTCAGAATTATAGATGACTGGAACAGGAATCTGCCATTGGCGCTTATGTTGGAGGCAAGAGTAGGACAGGGCAGTCTGTTGCTCGTATCTGCCGATCTGAGTGGTGATTTTAATGACAGACCGGCGGCATATTGTCTAAGACAGGCGCTATTGCGGTATGCACACTCTACGGCTTTTGCACCGCAGATGGATATTTGGGTAGAGGATGTAGAGGAAAGCCTTTTCCCTGTACACAGGATGCAGACACTGGTAGGGGAAAATGCCAAAGACAACAGCCTGATTGTGGAGAATCCCCAGATATCCGCAGTCTATGAGGCAGAGCAGTTTCCGATAGAAATAGAGATACCATTGTGTAAGACAGTTGTTACAGAGGGGATTTTGTATGTACCGGATCAGCGGGAGAGGAAAAGGGCAGAATTTCCAAAGGATGTGGAAGTGTATATAAAGACAAATTCTGAAAATCAATGGAAGAAAGTATGCAGTTGCGAATTTCATAACAGCAGCCTGTCACAGAGAATATATTTTGATAAGCAATATGAAATAACAGCAATTCGGCTGCTTGTTATCTCCTGCTGGGGAGCTGATACGGTGGAAGAATGGCAGGAATATAAAGAAGGTTATAGAAAGGTCAGCCATTTGCGCAGACCAGTGGTGAAGCTTGCAGGAATTCATCTGTTATGTCAGGAGGATGCTCCTCATAATAATGACATATTCTGGCAGGGGCAGCATAAGAGCGCGACAAAGGAAATAGAGGCATAGGAAAGGAGAAGAGAGAATGGAACTTCACAATATCAGAAGTGAGGCAAAGGGACTTACAACATGGGGCTGTATGTGGAAGCAGGGAGAGTGTCCTACAGATACACAGCAGAGAGCCAGGAAATATTTTATATGTCAGAATGACAAAGGGGAAAAGGTATCCATTCAGTCCAGAATCACAGCATATTGGCAGGATGGTTCGGTGAAATGGTCTGCGCATACAGCAGATGCAGAAAAGCTTGGAAGCCACATTACAATGGAGCTGTCAGATACCAAACCGGATATGGAAATGCAGAATCCTGTTAAAATAAAAGAGGATGATAATGGCTTTTGCATCCATACGAAAAATATGATACTGCATATCGCAAAGAAGGGAAACAATTTAATTGACACGGCTGTCATAAATAATGTAACCAGATTGAAAAATGTTCATCCGGTTCTGCAATTAGAAGAGCCGATGAACTGGAAGGAAGAGGAAGCACATATTGTCAAGTCATACAACGGTGTCATTGAGCAGGTTCAGGTAGAAGAGTGTGGAGAGCTTATGACAGTGATACGATATGAAGGATGCCATGTGAACAGGGAAGGTGTGAAGAAGATTCCCTTTATTATTCGCATGACAGTAGGAGCAGAGCTTGAGGATATTCATTTTGTACATACTTTTCTATATGATGGGGATGAGAACCAGGATTGTCTAAAAGGAATCGGTATAGCATCAGAAGTAGCCATGCAGGGAGAACTGTATAACAGACATGTGAAATTCATGGGAGACCATGGTATTTTTCATGAGGAATTGGTTGCGCTTCGTTCCTGGCGACCAAGAGTTCCACAGCATATTTATGAGGCACAGAGTGCAGGGCAGGAGTTGAAGCTTACAGGAACAGAGAAGGACATTGCAGATCAGGTATTGGCAGCTACACCATATTGGAGTGCATACCGCTTATGCCAGGACAGTGCAAGCCATTACAGCATCCAGAAGAAGATAGCAGATGATAACTGCTGCTATATTGACTGTCTGCATGGAATGAGGACACAGGGAGGTGCTGCCTTTGGCAGTGAAAATGGCAGCATAAGCATGAGCATCCGGGATTTCTGGCAGAAATATCCAACAGGCTATGAATGGAAGAACCTGGATAAGGACTGGGCACAGGCAATTATGTGGTTCTGGAGTCCACAGGCGCAGGCAATGGATTTTCGACATTATGCCAATCGTGGGTACAATCAGGTGTGCTATGAAGGCTATGACTATAAAGGAGCAGATCCTGTAGGAATTGCATGTACCAATGAATGTACCATCAGACTAAGTGGGGAAATGATTCCTTCAGATCAGGATATTGAGGATTTCTGTCATTATGTGGATAAGCCGGCATTGTATGTAGGAACACCCCGGTTTTATCATGATATGAGAGCTTTCGGTTACTGGTCTTTGCCTTCTTATAACAGTGAGATGGAGAAGTGGCTGGAAGAGCAGTTGAAGACGGCTGCGGATTTCTATTTGCAGGAGGTCGAGCAAAGAGGCTGGTATGGAATGTTCAATTATGGAGATTTCATGCATACCTATGATGCGCAGAGACATCAGTGGCGCTATGATATGGGTGGTTATGCCTGGGATAATACAGAACTTGTGCCGACTTTATGGCTGTGGTTATACTTCATGAGAAGTGGAAGAGAGGATGTATTTACACTTGCGGAGAAGCTTTCCAGACATGCTTCGGAAGTTGATGTGTATCATTTTGGCAAATACAAGGGATTGGGCTCAAGGCATAATGTGCGCCACTGGGGCTGTCCCTGCAAGGAAGCAAGAATTGCAATGGCTGCACATCACAGATTTCTCTATTACCTGACGGGGGATAGAAGACTTGAGGATATCTTTGATGAGTTAAAAGACAATGAACTGAGCTTCTTCAACAAAGATCCTTTGGGAGACTTCTATGACAAGCAGAATATGACCTATCCCAGCCATGCGCGCAGTGGACCTGACTGGTCTTCTCTGTGTTCAAACTGGATGACCTGTTGGGAAAGAACAGGCAATACGAAGTACAGGGATAAGATCACGGTGGGACTGGAGGACATTAAAAAGGCGCCGCTTCAGCTTATATCTGGACCGGATTTTGAATTTGATCCCTCTACCTGTCATTTGCGTTACATAGGTGAGAGAACCACAGGAGGCAGCCATTTACAGGTATGCATGGGAGCACCACAGGTATGGCTGGAGTTAGCGGATTTACTGGAAGATGAGACTTTTCATAAAATGCTGGCAGACCTTGGCAGGTTCTATTATCTGCCAAGAGAGCAGCAAATAGAAGAATCCCATGGAATCATAGGTGACAGAGAGTTCACATTGCCATTTATGAGTGCAGCACTGGGCGCTTATGGAGCAATGTATGGTAAGAATGCATGGCTGGCAGACAGAACATGGCAGATTCTCTTACAGACGATGATACATGAGGGCAATCATGATGGTTTCCAGATTCAGTATCTGAAAGATTGTGGCAATCAGGAAAAGCTGGCAGAGATACCATGGATTTCTACTAACTTTGCGGCACAATGGTGTCTGAATGTTATTATGGTACTTGAGTTTATCCGGGATGCGCTGCCGCAGACCATGGAACAGGCGCAGCAGCTTACACAGGGTGGCGATGATTTCCTTTTTCATAAGGCGTAAATGTCAGCTTAAAGAAAGGCTTGGTTAATAAGTATGAAATTAAGAATAAAAGACATTCAGGATGAGCAGGTGACAATAGAGTGGGATAAAGTCGAAGGTGTACAGGAATATTGTGTATACTGGTCAGACAAGGATACACCCACGATACAGTACAGATTAATGACACAAGTGTCACAAACACAATATACGTTAAAGAAAACGACACATGTGCCACATTTTATAAAAGTGTCCTATACAGATCAGAATGGAGATACCGTGTACAGTGACGTTCTGAGAACTCCTGTAAAGAAAGTATTTCATGAACAGTTGGAAAAATTAAATCGTGGTTTAGTTGCAATTCCTGTGAAAAATGGAATCTTTCTAAGCTGGCGTCTTTTTCTGGATGAAGTGGATGGATATTGCGACACAGGACTGACAGGGATGGATTTCATGGTCTACCGTAATGGTAAGAGACTGCAACTGGTAACAGAAAGTACGAATTATCTGGATTTACAGGGCAGTAAAGAGGACAGATATGCAATTGCACCTGTGCAGAATGGACGGGAAAAGGCGTGCTGTGAAGAAGTGGCAGTGTGGGATAAGGAATATCTCGATATTCCAATCAGAAAGCCCAAGGGAGGAATAACACCGGCAGGAGAGAGCTACGAGTACAGTGCAAATGATATGAGTGTAGCAGATGTGGATGGAGACGGCGAATATGAGTATATTGTAAAATGGGACCCATCCAATTCTCATGATGTATCACATCGGGGATACACGGGAAAGAATTATCTGGACTGTTACAAACTGGATGGTACATTGCTGTGGAGACTGGATATGGGGGTAAATATCCGTGCAGGCGCCCATTATACGCAGTTCATGGTCTATGATTTTAATGGGGATGGTAAGGCAGAGATGGCTGTGAAAACAGCACCTGGTACGAAAATGACAACTTATCGTGCAGATGGAAGTGTGCTGAAAGAACAGTATATTACCATGCCTCTATCTGATATAGAAGCAGGAATTACCCATGAGAGCAATTTTGTGTGCTCGACAGCAGATTATCGGGAACATCTGATTTCTGTGTTTATGGAGTGGCATAATCATCCAGAGGTCAGAAATGGACACTGGTATCAGACATTGGAGGAATGTTTTGGTATACCTGTCCGATATGAATATCCACTAAGCAGAGAAGATGCAGAAGAACTGGTAGAGTACTTTATCCATGTATATGCTCCGGGCAGGAGTGAGAAGAATAAGCTGGATGAATTTGAAGGCTTTATTTACGAAGGACCTGAATATCTGACTATGTTTGCCGGAGACGGTGGAGAGCTGGAGACGATACCTTTTAAAATAACGCGGGTAGATGATGGTCTGATGTGGGGAGATTATGCATTCAGAAGAATAGAGCCATGCAACCGAGTAGACAGATTCCTGTCAGGAGTTGCCTATCTGGATGGTGAAAGACCTTATCTGCTGATATGCAGAGGATATTATACGCGAAGCACGATTGTGGCATATGATTTCTTTCAGAACAGCTTTCATGAGGTATTCTGCGTGGACAGTGGATTCGTTACCATGAGCAATCCTTTTAATGATGAAGAGGCACATGAAAATGTCGGAACAGACCCCGCCTATGGGAAACTGGCAGGGCAGGGCAATCACAGTCTGTCTGTTGCAGATGTGGATCAGGATGGTTGCATGGAGATCATATACGGTGCAGCGGTAATCGATCATGATGGCAGCTTGTTATACAGCAGTTATGATTACAGACCGGATGGTGTGTATACCAAGCTTGGACATGGAGATGCCATGCATGTAGCAAGAATTGATCCGGACAGACCTGGACTTCAGATTTTTAATGTATTTGAAGGCGGAGCTTCGGTTCCCTATGGCTATGCATTACGTGATGCAGAAAACGGAGAAGTGATATTTGGAGAATATGCCACTACGGATCTGGGAAGATGTATGATCGGCAAGATTGACCCGGAGACAAGAGGATATCAGGTGTGGGTGAATGAGGTATATGACTGTAAGGGCAATAAGCTGTCAGTGCCGCTTCTTGGAACCAATCAGAGTATCCGTTATGCCCCTGATCTGACAACACAGATACTGGATGGAGTGCAATATATTGGTACTGTACAGCCGGGAATTGTCAATGATAACATACATGGCATTATGCTTACACCTGAGGACACAGTGACCAATAATGGAACCAAAGGCAATCCCTGTCTGGTAGCAGATATTTTTGGAGATTACAGGGAAGAATTGCTGCTGCGAACAACAGACAGCAGTGCGATCTGTATCTATATGAATACAGATATCAGCACTCATAAGCTTTTTACACTGATGCATGATACCCAGTATCGTTGTGGTATCGCATGGCAGAATAACTGCTATAATCAGCCATGTTATCCGAAATATTATTATGGAAGTGATATGGATTTTGCCTATGTACTTCCGATGAATCTCAGATAGCTGGGTTGACAGTAGACAAAAAGACAAAATAATGATAAAATCGTAACTGTTTCGGGAATCATTGGAATCTCCCGAAACAGTTATTGCTTATCAGACAGAAAGGTGTGAAATACATGAGCAGTTTGAAAGAAAGTATTTACCAGAAGCATGGTTTTATTTATCAGATCGGAGAAGCTTATTATGCGATAGGAGCCAATATCTTCGCACAGATAACAGACAGTGCCGAGATTGATAATATGGAGTTACTCAGCAATGCATTAAATAAGAATAATGAGCGTCAGATATCCAAATATCTGGACAAAGTGATCCGCATAGCTGATACACACAGAGTAGATGCCAGAGAACATCTGAAACAGCAGGAGAGACTTTATGCGTTCATAGATGAGCTGGAAAAGTCCAATCCGGAAGGATATATGAGCCTTCAGAAGCAGTTTGCACAGTTCGAAGAACTCTTTGACAGATATTCTAAATATGGTAAGGAAAACCAGTAAATAATTGGCAGACAGTGATCTGGCTGACATAATTTGTTATGGGGTTATACTGGACAAATGAATATAAGTATGCTATGATTACACTCGTGATGTAACAAATTTGTAACATATCACCATATGCACCCGTAGTCTAATGGATAGAACGGAGGCCTCCGACGCCTTTAATGCAGGTTCGATTCCTGTCGGGTGCATTTTGCATGTTAGTGAATTGTTTACAAGGGTACGATTTGGAAATCCGTGTGGGAAGAGATACCGTAAGTGACCCGGTGATTCCCGACAACAGATTGGAGTAAGAAATGAGCAACAATAAGAACCAAAATAATAACAAGAATAACAACAGAAATAATTATAAAAATAATAATTATAATAAGAAGAATCAGAATAAACAGACTGGCACGAAACGTACAGTAGAAGCCGAACAGGTAAAGAAACAGAATGTTGAAAATACCAAAGAGGTAGAAAAAGAAACTGTAGCTGAACCGAAGGCAGCAGAAGTAAAGGTGCAGCCTGAGAAGATCAACAAGGCAGCCAAAACAGAGAACAGAATTGATGCCAATGAACTGAAAGATAAGTTGACCAATGTTCTGAACCGTAAGAACACCAGAATTGTATTAGTTTCTGCTGCAAAGATCGTGCTTCCGGTTATTGCGTTGATTATTGTGATTGCAACGATCATTTCCCTGGTACATTCCAAGAATGGAAAAGACACAGAAGCGGTAGCATCCTTATCAGAAGAGACAACAGAAGGAATCGTTTCTTCTGCTGTGTTAAATGAGCCACTGGAAGAGAACAAGTATCCGGCAGTGAATGAACTGGTTCAGTCTTTCTATACTGCACTGGCAGAAGGTGATATGGATACTGTCAAGGCATTGAAGGACTATACCAATGATAAAGAGATCATTACATATCAGAAGAAGAGTGAGTATATAGAGTCTTATAATAATCTGACCTGTTACACCAAGGATGGTATTGATCCCAATACTTACTATTTATATGTATGTTATGATGTGAAATTCAAGGACATTGATACAATGGCGCCGGGATTGAATGCATGGTATGTATATACCAATGAGGCAGGTTCTCTTCAGATAGACGGAGATATGGAAGAAAGTGTGACTGCTGCATTGAAGCTGGTAACAAGTCAGGATGATGTGGTAGATTTATATAATAAGGTTGATGTAGAGTATAAGGAAGCAATTGCTGATGATGAGCAGCTCAATACATTCCTTGCAGAGTTCCCTAATGAGATTAAGACCTCTGTAGGTGTTGCATTGGCTCAGCTGGAACAGGAATCTCAGGAAGAGACGCAGCAGCAGACAACAGAAGCTGCACAGGAGACTACAACAGAGACAGCGGCAACAGAAGAACAGCCGCAGACACAGACAGTAAATCAGCAGGTACGTGCTACAGATACTGTTAATGTCAGATCTTCTGACAGTGAAGTGGCAGATAAGATCGGCAAGGCACAGCAGGGAGATATTCTCACCCGTACAGAAGAGAAGAATAATGGCTGGAGCAAGGTTATCTATGAAGGTAAGGAAGCCTACATCAAGAGTGATTATCTGGAAGTAGTATCAGATAATACAGATACAGCAGTAACCACAACAGAAACCGTTGTTAAGACTGTGAAAGCCAAGTCCAATGTCAATGTCAGAAATGCAGCCAGCCAGGATGCTGATAAGATAGGCGTTGCTCAGGAAGAAGCTACTTTCAAAGTACTGGAAGATCAGGGAGAGTGGCTCAAGATTGAATATAATGGTCAGACAGGATATGTGAAAGCAGAGTTTTTTGAATAAATTTAGTTGAAATCATGGCTGAATCATATATAATAGAATAGAGTGTCGATAGAAAACCCATGTGACATCACGGTTACATGGGCTTTTAAATCTATATATTTCTCATTTTTGGAGGGATGTTATGTTTAATCAGAAGAAGATAGCAATTATGGGAACCGGTAATATTGCAAAGGTAATGGCACGTACCATAAAGCGCATGAAGAATGTGAAATGTTATGCGGTCGCATCCAGAGATATGGACAGAGCTCAGGCTTTTGCCAAAGAATTCGGAGTGAAGAGAGCATACGGTTCATATGAAGAAATGATGGCAGACGATAGAATTGATTTAGTATATATTGCTACGCCCCATTCAGAACATTATGCCAATATGAAGCTGTGCATAGAGAATGGATTTCCGGTACTGTGCGAGAAGGCATTTACAGCGAATGCTGAACAGGCAGAGGAGATATTCAAGCTTGCAGAAGAGAAGCATGTCTTTGTAGCAGAAGCAATGTGGACAAGATATATGCCTATGCTGACTACGATAAAAGGCTTGCTGGCGTCAGGAATGATCGGACAACCTTCTATGCTGACTTGTAATCTGGGGTATCATATTGTAGATGTACCAAGACTGACAGAGCCATCCCTTGCAGGAGGTGCTTTGCTGGACGTAGGTGTGTATACACTTAATTTTGCATCCATGATGTTTGGAACAGATGTGGTCAAGGTGGATTCCAGTTGTATATTGACACCATCAGGGGTAGATGCGTCTAACAGTATTACATTGACATACAGAGATGGTAAAATGGCAGTTCTTAACAGTACGATGCTTGGATATAGTGATCGTAGAGGTATTATATACGGAACGAACGGTTACATAGAGATTGAGAACATTAATAATTACGAATCAATGACAGTATATGACAAGAACCGTAAAGTACTCAAGGAAGTGAAAGCACCGTCGCAGATTACAGGATATGAGTATGAAGTTGCCTCCTGCCTGGATGCTTTGGATAAAAATGCAACAGAATGCTGGGAAATGCCACATAGCGAAACCCTGCGCATCATGAAAATGATGGATGAGCTTCGCGGTAAATGGGGTGTGAAATATCCATTTGAAATGGCAGAGAATCAGGAGGAAATATCTTCACAGCCTGAGATTATGGCAGCAGAGATCGAACAGACAGAGCCAGTGAATGTGGAGACAGAATATCCGATAGAAGAAGTACCGTCTGAAGAAACTCAGCCAACAGAAGATTCAACAGAAGAATAGAAATGTAGAAATTAGGACATCCTATGACTGACAATGGAATGCGTAAAATGCAGACAGGAGGCAGTCATGAATAAGGATGATACAGAAATTCTCAAAGAAGTACAGAAGAATACAAGAATGGCAGTGAAAGCAATAGAAGCCATTTCGGATAAAGTATGTAATGATAAGCTTTCCTATGAATTATCGAGGGAGAATCTGTCTTTTTCAAAGCTGCATAATAAGGCAGTAGATATGCTTACCAGAGAAAGCAAGGATGTCTATCATCCCAGTGCAATAGAGGATATGATGCTTTCAGGTGCGATCAATATGAATACCATGTTGAATAACAGCACAAGCAGAATCGCAGAATTGATGATACAGGGAAATAACCGTGGAATCCTCAGCATGTGCAAATCCATGAACCATCATGATAATGCTGGAAGTATGACCATGGAGGTTGCGAAAGAACTGATGGATTTTGAAGAAAAATGTATTGAAAAACTAAAGGAATATCTATGACAAGATTGAATAAATATCTGGCAGAATGTGGAGTGTGCTCCAGAAGAGAAGCTGACCGTAATATTGACCAGGGCAGAGTCATGGTCAATCATGCGCCTGCGGTAAGCGGTATGCAGGTCAGTGACCGGGATCTGGTAGAAGTAAATGGTAAAGCTGTGAAGCCCATAGAGACAAAAATCATATTGGCTTACAATAAACCATTAGGTGTCACCTGTACAGAGAAGGATGTCCATGCTGCCAGGACGATTCATCAGGCACTGAAATATCCTGTCCGCCTGACCTATGCAGGAAGACTTGACAGGGATTCAGAAGGACTGCTTATTATGACCAATGATGGCGACCTGATTCAGAAGATGATGAAAGGGTCAGAAAAACATGAGAAAGAGTATATAGTCAAGGTAAATAAACCGGTCACACAGGATTTCCTGAATGGAATGTCTGCGGGCGTATATCTGAAAGAACTTGACAGAACGACAAGACCCTGTGAAGTTGTGGCAAAAGGCAAATATACTTTTCATATTATTTTGACGCAGGGATTGAATCGTCAGATTCGACGGATGTGTCAGTGCTTTGGTTATGAAGTAGTTTCACTACGGCGAATCAGAGTATTAAATATTGAGCTGGGAAGTCTTGCAAGCAATCAGTATCGTGAGCTGACTTCTGAGGAAAAGAAACAATTGTATGAATTGTGTGGTATGAGTGATTCATACCACAATCGTTAGAAAGGCTAGGTTTTATATGTTACATGCAATAGAGCATGCTTTTTTGGATAGTATTGTACTGATTCCTATTTTATTAGTTACATATATATTAATGGAATGGCTGGAGCATAAGGCAAAGGATAAGACACTGGGTATGATTACCGTATCCGGCAAGTTAGGTCCATTGATAGGTGGTTTGATCGGTATTATTCCACAGTGTGGATTCTCAGGTGCAGCGGCAAGCTTCTATGCAGCACACAGTATTACACTTGGTACACTGATTGCCATTTTCATGGCAACTTCGGATGAAATGCTGCCTATACTGATATCAGCAGCTATTCAGCCGGCTATGATAGGTAAGATTCTTATTATGAAATGCATAGCAGGTGTTATTTGTGGATATCTGGTAGATCTGGTCTATAAGAGACACCCTAAGATAGAAGCAAACCATATTCATGATTTCTGTGAGCAGGAGCATTGCGACTGTGACCATGAGAATAATATTATTTTATCAGCATTGAAGCATACAATAAATATTGTTATTTTAATCTTTGTTGTATCTGTTGTATTAAATATTTTCTTTGAATATACAGAGAATACAGCATATGCTGCTGTTTTATGGAATCATCCGGTATGGGGACACATTCTGTCTGGATTGATAGGTCTGATTCCGAACTGTTCTGCATCTGTCCTGATTACCAATTTGTATGTACAGGGAATGATGGGAGCAGGAATGATGATGACAGGACTCTTTGTAAATGCCGGTGTTGGATTACTGGTTCTGTATAAAGTCAACCATCATGTAAAGGAAAATATAATCATTACAGGTGTATTATATGTAATGGGAATCATTGCAGGTATCGTCTGCGGCATGATCCTTGGGTAAGGAAGAATAGTATAAGTTTGCAGGTTATTGAAAGGCATGGTAAAATTATGGATCAGAAGATTCAGCGAATGAAAGAACTGATAGAAATACTGCGTGAAGCTTCCAGGGCTTATTATGCTCAGGATAAAGAAATCATGAGCAATTATGAATATGATAAGCTCTATGATGAATTGTCTGATCTGGAGCAGGAGACAGGGATGGTCTTAACAGGCAGTCCTACCATAAGTGTTGGGTATGAAGCAGTAGACGAACTGCCTAAGGAAGCACATGAAAGCCCCATGCTGTCTCTTGGCAAGACAAAGGACAGAGAGGAGCTTCGCAGCTGGCTCAAGGATAAAGAAGGGTTACTTAGCTGGAAGCTGGATGGACTTACCATCGTTTTAACATATCGTGATGGTACATTGTTCAAAGCAGTTACCAGAGGAAATGGTGAAATTGGAGAAGTCATTACCAATAATGCCAAAGTGTTCAAGAATATTCCACTTCGTATCCAGTATCAGGGCGAATTGATCTTACGAGGTGAAGCTATCATTACGTATTCTGATTTTGAGAAAATCAATGAAGAAATAGAAGACGTAGATGCAAAATACAAGAATCCGAGAAATTTGTGTTCCGGTTCAGTAAGACAGCTTAATAATGAAATTACTGCGAAGAGAAATGTAAGATTCTATGCCTTTTCCCTGGTAAAGGCAGAAGGTGTGGATTTCTCCAATTCCAGAGAAGAACAGTTCCGTTTCCTGAAACAGCAGGGCTTTGATGTAGTTGAGTATGTGAGAGTCAGTGCAGATACCATAATGGCAGCTATCGAAGGCTATGAAAAGAAGATAGTTGATTATGATATTCCATCAGATGGTCTGGTTCTTCTTTATGATGATATAGAGTATGGACGTTCTTTAGGAAGAACAGCGAAGTTTCCAAGAGATTCCATAGCCTTTAAATGGGCTGATGAAATCAGAGAAACCACGTTAAAGGAAATCGAGTGGAGTCCAAGCAGAACCGGTCTGATTAATCCAGTGGCTATTTTTGAACCAGTGGAATTGGAAGGAACGACAGTAAGCCGCGCTTCCGTTCACAATATCAGTATCATGCATGCCCTGAAACTTGGAATCGGTGATAAGATAACAGTCTATAAGGCAAATATGATCATTCCCCAGATTGCGGAGAATCTGACAGGAAGTGATAATGTAGAGATTCCAGCAGTCTGTCCGGTGTGTGGAGGTGCAACCCAGATCAGGGCAATCAATGATGTGCAGTCTCTGTATTGTACCAATCCTGATTGTGTGGCTAAGAAAATAAAGTCTTTCTCATTATTCGTCAGCAGAGATGCCATGAACATAGATGGCTTATCAGAAGCTACATTGGAGAAATTCATTGCAAAAGGCTTTATTCATGAATACAGCGACATATTCCATTTATCTGACCATAAGGATGAGATTGTTGAGATGGAAGGCTTCGGGGAGAAGTCCTTTCAGAATCTGATGAACAGCATTGAACAGGCTAGAAATGTAACATTGCCCAAACTGATTTACAGTCTGGGAATAGCCAATATCGGACTTGCCAATGCGAAGATGATCTGTAGACACTATTCCTATGATCTGGATGCCATGCGCAAGGCAAAAGTAGAAGAACTGAGCGAGATTGATGGTATTGGAGAAGTGATAGGAAGAGCTTTTGCCCAGTATTTTGAGCAGGAGGATAACAACCAGAAGCTGGATGACCTTCTGGCAGAGATATCCATTGAAAAAGAAGAAATAAATGAAAGTGAACAGACACTGACAGGACAGGCATTTGTCGTAACAGGAAGTCTGGAGCACTTTGGAAGCAGAAATGAATTGAAAGACCTGATAGAGAGAAAGGGCGGTAAAGTAACAGGAAGTGTAACGTCCAAGACCGTCTGTCTGATCAATAATGATATCACTTCCAATTCTTCTAAGAACAAGAAAGCAAAGGAACTGTCTGTTCCTATCATAACAGAAGAAGAATTCATGGAACAATATTTAGGAATGACACCATAAGGAGGACGCAGAAATGCCTATTAAGATACAAAGTGAGTTACCGGCAAAAGAAATACTGGAATATGAGAATATATTTGTCATGGACGAGAACAGAGCTTCCCATCAGGATATTCGTCCATTGCAGGTGTGCATCCTGAATCTGATGCCTGTAAAACAGGATACGGAGCTGCAATTACTGCGTGCCCTGTCCAATACGCCATTACAGGTAGATGTAACTTTCCTCATGGTAACAAGCCATGTATCTTTGAATACATCAGCCAATCATCTGAATCGTTTTTATACTACTTTTGATGAAATTAAAGAAAAACGATTCGATGGTCTGATCATTACAGGCGCGCCTGTAGAAGACATTACCTTTGAAGAAGTGGATTACTGGGATGAAGTCTGCAAGATCATGGACTGGGCAGAGCAGAATGTTACTTCTACCCTGCATATCTGCTGGGGTGCCCAGGCAGGATTCTATCACTATTATGGAATCCAGAAGCGATTACTTCCGGAGAAACTGTTCGGATTGTATTCCCATAAAGTACAGAACAGAAAGATACCACTTGTTCGTGGCTTTGATGACTATTTCCTTGCGCCACACAGCAGACATACAGAAACTCCGGCTTCAGAGATTCATAAGTGTGATGCAATCACAGTACTCGCAGAGTCAGAAGAAGCAGGTGTATTCCTTGCATACGCTGAAGAAGGCAAGAAGATATTTGTAAACGGACATCCTGAGTATGACCGTTACACTTTGGACAAAGAATATCATAGAGATCTGGATAAGGGATTACCTATTCATATCCCAAGAAATTATTATCCCAATGATGATCCGACCCAGAAACCCGATCTGCAGTGGAGATCACATAGTAATAACCTCTATACCAATTGGCTCAATTATTATGTTTATCAGACAACACCTTATGAACTGTAGGGAATGGCTTGAAATGAAAATAAATACAATTTTTCCGAATAAATCTGCTATCTTGTCCATATACTATAAGCAGATGACAGCAGTGGATACGTGCACTGCATTGTATCATCTGCTGTCATAAATAGATAATGAGAAGGAGAGAGAATATGGCAAGAGGGGCTAGAAAATCTTTGCAGGAGAAGATTGCACAGAAGGAAGAACTGATAGAAGCACTGACAACCAGATTGAAGAAAGAAAAAGAAGAACTGAATGAACTGGTGCAGCAGCAGAAAATGGAAGAGCTGGACGAATTGCGTGCAGCTGTTGAAAAATCAGGAATGGAGATACAGGACATTATCCAGTATGCGCAGGCACAAATGAGCTGATACAGTGCCTTAGCGCACGATATGAACACTAAATTGACAAAAATTACAATAAAAAAGGTCCAAATACATTGCGTACATAGCCTAAAGTGGGTATAATGGAAAGCATGTGATGGACTTTTTTTAGTAGGAGGTTTCTTATGATAAACATTAAAGATTTATACCGCAATTACAAAGATTATGCGGATAAAGAGGTGACAATAGGAGGATGGTTAAGAAGCAAGAGAGATTCTAAGACGTTTGGTTTCCTTGTAATTAATGATGGTACATTTTTTGAACCGCTGCAGGTAGTATACAGTGATGCATTAGCTAACTTTACTGATATTTCCAAGCTGAATGTAGGTGCAGCAGTGATTGCTACAGGTGTAGTTACTTTAACACCGGATGCAAAGCAGCCATTTGAGATTCAGGCAACAGCAGTAGAAGTAGAGGGAGATTCCACACCGGACTATCCTTTACAGAAGAAGCGTCATAGCTTTGAATATCTGCGTACTATCTCTCATCTGAGACCTCGTACTAATACTTTCCAGGCTGTATTCAGAGTACGTTCCTTATGTGCTTATGCAATTCACAAATTTTTCCAGGAGAGAGATTTCGTGTATGTACATACACCACTGATTACCGGAAGTGACTGTGAAGGTGCAGGCGAGATGTTCCAGGTAACAACTCTTGATATGAACAATCTTCCTCTGACACAGGATGGCAAGGTAGATTTCAGCAAGGACTTCTTTAATAAGCCTACTAATCTGACTGTAAGTGGTCAGCTTAATGGTGAGACTTATGCAATGGCATTTAAGAATATCTATACATTCGGACCTACTTTCCGTGCAGAGAATTCCAATACTACCAGACATGCAGCAGAGTTCTGGATGATCGAGCCTGAGATTGCATTTGCAGACTTAAAAGACGATATGATGCTTGCAGAGAGCATGCTGAAGTACGTAATCAACTATGTTCTGGAAAATGCACCGGAAGAAATGGAATTCTTCAACCAGTTTGTAGATAAGGGACTGATTGAGAGACTTCATCATGTAGCAACATCTGAGTTTGGTCATATTACTTATACAGATGCAATCACAGAACTTGAGAAGCATAATGACGAGTTCGAATACAAGGTTTCATGGGGATGTGATCTGCAGACAGAGCATGAGAGATATCTGACAGAAAAGGTATTTGGACGCCCTGTATTTGTAACAGATTATCCAAAGGAGATCAAGGCATTCTATATGAAGCTGAATGAGGATGGTAAGACCGTAGCTGCTATGGACTGTCTGGTACCTGGTATCGGAGAAATCATCGGCGGCAGCCAGAGAGAGGACAAGCTTGAGATTCTGGAGCAGAGAATGGCAGAATGTGGTCTGAATAAAGAGGACTATGATTTCTATCTTGATTTAAGAAGATACGGAAGTGCAAGACATGCCGGATTTGGTCTTGGATTTGAGAGATGTGTTATGTATCTGACTGGCATGGGCAATATCCGTGACGTCATTCCATTCCCAAGAACAGTAAACAATTGTGATTTATAATTGAAATTGTAATGACAAAGGCTCATTGTGAAAATGATGTTTTCCAATGAGTCTTTTTATGTGGAATTATGTAAAAGTACGATTGACATATTTTGAGGGGAACGGTAATATGTAGATATGTGGTTGAAAATTGGAACTTATTGTCAAATAATGCGTTTTTCACCTACAAAAATACACAAGGAGGCAGTTTTATGAACAAATTTTTAAAACGTCTTGCTGTTGGTGTTTTATCCTTAGCCATGGTAGCTGGTTTAACAGCATATGTACCGGCAACTACAGTTAAGGCAGCAGAAGACCTGTCAGGTAAGCTTGTAGTAATCCATACAAATGATATGCATGGACGTTATGCAGCTGATTCTAAAGAAGGATCATTAGGAATGTCCACTGTAACAGCATTGAAGGGTTATTACCAGAAACAGGGAGCGAATGTATTGCTTCTTGATGCAGGTGACTTTTCACAGGGTACTAATCTTGTGAACTATTACAAAGGATTAGATGCAATCTACTTCATGAATGCAGCAGGCTATGATGCAGCCAGCCTTGGAAATCATGAATTTGATTTCGGACTTGATGCATTAAAGGCTATGTCTGATGCAGCGCAGTTCCCTATTCTGGATGCAAATATCCTGAATAAGGAAACAGGTGAACCATATTTACAGGATCATACAGTATTTACTTTCAAGAATATGAAAGTTGGTGTATTTGGTCTTGATACACCTGAGACACAGACTAAGGCTAATCCTAAGAATGTAAAGGATATTGACATTCTTGCAGAGGCAGACCTTTATGCATGTGCACAGGCACAGGTTGATGCATTAAAGGAAGCTGGTTGTGACTATATAATCTGTATTGGACATCTTGGTGTAGATGAAGAAAGTATGGGCAATCGTTCCATAGATGTTGCAGCTAACGTAAACGGTATTGATCTGTTTGTTGATGGTCACAGCCATACAAAGATTAATACAGGATTAGATGTAAATGCAACCAAGATCGTAAGTACAGGTAACTATCTGGATGCAGTAGGTGTAGTTGTATATGATGGTAAGACTACAACTGCTAAATTAGTAGATGAGTCCAAGCAGATGTACAACATTGGCGGATGCCCATCCATGGATGAATATGTAGCAACATTTGCTGACGTTGTAAACGAAGCTTATGCAGGTAAGTTCGCTACTACATTATATACACTGGATGGTAACAGAGCACCTGGTGTACGTACACAGGAAACTAACCTGGGTGATTTCGCTGCTGATGCATATAAGTATACAGCAGAGACTTATGTGGCAGATAATAATCTTGATTACACAATTGATGGTGCTATTCAGAATGGTGGCGGTGTCAGAGCAACTGTAGAAGCAGGCGATATCTCTATGGATAAGCTCTACACAGTATTCCCATTCGGCAACACAATCTCTATTGTAACAGTAACAGGTGAACAGCTCCTTGAAGCATTAGAGGCATCCTGCTCAGCTTGCCCGGAAGCACTTGGCGCATTCCCTCAGGTATCAGGCATTGTATTTACAATTGATACTTCTGTTCCTTATGCAAAGGGTGAGCAGTATCCTGATTCCACTTACTATGCACCTGCTAATCCAGGCAGCCGTGTAACAATTGAGTCTGTAGGTGGTAAAGACTTCGATCCTAAGGCTACATACCATATCGCAGTAAACAACTTCATGGCAGACGGTGGAGATACATACTACATTTTCTCAGAGGTTGAGAGTGTTGATACAGGTGTTGTAGATGCAGAAGGTCTGATCTCTTATGTTAATTCTTTAGGTGGCGTAATCGGTGAAGAATATGCTACTGCAAAGGGTAACATTACAATTAAATAATGAATTGATTTTATAGTAAGAGAAGCTTCTGGCGGATTATGTATCCGTCGGAAGCTTTTTTTGTGAAAAAAAGGCAGGTTATAAATTTTTTAGAAATATATATTTATTTTATAATGTGTACATTGTTTTGACACATTTATCGTTTATTATTATAAACATAGACAAGGAAATAAGAGGAAAAAGAAAACACGATACAAAAATATACAAATATTTTTGAAAAAAGTCGATTCTATTGTTAATATGTTATATAATGAAGACGTAATGGAGAATATGGTATATAACTACCATAAGGACAACACAAGGCGATTAGGAGGATGTGCAATGAATGTTATGGCAATGCTGAAGCCAAAATGCAGCACTACATATTTACACGATACAGACAGTTTGAGAGATGGACTCCATATTATGCATGAAAGCGGTTATAGTGCAGTTCCCGTAGTAGATGCGGAAGGCAGATATGTAGGAACCGTAAAAGAGGGAGATTTCCTGTGGAATATGATGGATAATGGAATTGCAACATTGGATTCCAGACAGGTGAAAGACATATTAAAAACAGACTGGAATCTGGCTGTAACAGATGAAGAAGGAATGAGTACCTTAATAGAGAGAGCATTGTCACAGAATTTTGTACCAATGGTCGATGATAGAAACTGTTATATAGGAATCATTACCAGAAGAGATATTATACAGAATATTTTGAATAAGAGAATAGATAGTCGGTATATTGTATTACCGAAGGAAGCTGGAAGTTTTCAAGCAAAATAGGCAATAACCAATATTTGGATCAGTCATTATATGACTAAATAAAATTTTCATAACTACTCCTCAGAAAAAGTCTGCTATTTGGCAGACTTTTTCATTTTATTAGGGAAATAGCCCTTGCAAAAACTATTAATTATATGCTATAGTTTTAATTGTAATAAAATTGTAACATATTACGTAAAGTAGGATTGGAGGCATTATATGAAAGGAGTTACAGTGGAGGAGAGTACCATTGATCGATTAATGACGTTGGGAACGATTACTTATGAAACAACTGGTTGGGGAACTGGTGAAATCGTTGTAAAGTGCAGATCTAATACGAAATGTGAAGAAGAGTCCTTGAATAAGGCAGTGATTACATTTACAGTAGAAGAGAGCAGCATTGATCGTGATAAGGTCGGAGAATGTGTTGTAAAAGAATTGGGAAAAAGATTAGCAGCTAAAGAAGTTCGCGTTTTGTCTGTAGAGGATAAGAAGTACAATATTGCAAAACGTAAATTCAAGGCTTGGAAAAACTCTTACAAAAATGAGCATAAATCAAATTAATAAAAGATGGGAATATAAATAAAACTCATTCTTCATAATTTATGAAGAATGAGTTTTTTGTTTAAGCAGATATTTCACTGTCTTTCTTTACTGAACTGTTATCGGCATCTGTATTTTCTTTTTTCAACAGATTCTTCTGAGCAGTAGAAAGCATCAGCTTAATACGATTGAGCTGGTTTACTTCAGAAGCGCCAGGGTCATAGTCAATTGCTACGATATTGGCTTCAGGATGACGCTTGCGCAATTCTTTGATAACACCCTTACCAACTACATGATTAGGCAGACAACCGAATGGCTGTGTACATACGATATTAGGTGTATCTGTATGAAGCAGCTCTAACATTTCACCTGTCAGGAACCAGCCTTCACCGGTCTGATTACCGATGGATACGATTTCAGAAGCATTTCTGGCTGTTTCTTCAATGTCAGCAGGTGGAATGAAATGTTTACTCTTTGCAAAGGCTTCCGCAGCGGGCTGGCGAAGGCGTTCAATGATTTTGATGCCCATTTTACTGATCTTCGCACTCTTTTTGCTTGTTCCCAGATTGTCTGCTTTATATAACTGGTTATAGAAGCAGTAGAACATGAAATCCATAAGATCAGGAACAACAGCTTCGGCACCCTCAGCTTCCAGTAATTCTACCAGGTGATTATTAGCGGTAGGAGAGAACTTAACAAGAATTTCTCCAACGACACCAACACGTGGCTTTTTGATATCAAGGGTAGGAATTGCATCGAATTCTTCTATCATTTCTACGCACATTTTCTTGAAGGTAGAGAATGGCATATATTTACGACCAAGGAATTCACAGCATTTTTCAATCCATTTCTGGTGAACTTCATTGACAGAGCCAGGAACGGCTTCGTATGGGCGCATTCTGTATACACATCTCATGAAAATATCACCGAAAGTAACCGCATATACTGCACGGAGCAGCAACATAGGCGTAATCTTGAATCCTGGATTGCTCTCCAACTTGGATAAGTTAATGGAGATAACAGGAATATGACTGTAGCCTGCCTTGGCAAGTGCACGGCGGATGAATCCAATATAGTTTGTTGCACGACAACCGCCACCGGTCTGAGACATTACGACTGCCAGATGATCCGTATCATACTGACCGGATAAAACAGCATCCATAATCTGACCAACTACTAACAGGGAAGGATAACATGCGTCATTATTTACATATTTCAATCCCATGTCAACGCTGTGTTTATTGTCATTATTTAATACAACCAGATTGTAACCGCATCTTCTGAAAGTAGGCTCCAGAAGGTCAAAATGAATAGGTGACATCTGCGGACACAGAATAGTATAGTTCCTTCTCATTTCTTTGGTAAACAGAACTCTGTGCATCTGACTGGAGTGGATGGTACGTGTCTGATGACGCTGTTCTCTTACACGGATAGCGGAGAGAAGAGAGCGGATTCTGATACGTGCAGCACCCAGATTGTTTACTTCATCAATCTTTAAGCAGGTATAGATCTTGCCTGAACCGGACAGAATATCATTTACCTGATCTGTTGTAACAGCATCCAGACCACATCCGAAGGAATTGAGCTGGATCAGGTCAATATCATCACGGGTCTTTACGAAGCTTGCAGCTGCATATAATCTTGAATGATACATCCACTGGTCGGAAACAATAAGAGGACGTTCCGGTTTTGCCAAGTGGGAGACAGAGTCTTCTGTCAATACAGCGATACCATATGAGGTAATCAGCTCTGGAATACCGTGGTTGATTTCAGGGTCAATATGATAAGGACGACCAGCCAGGACGATAGCACGGCTGTGATTTTTCTCAATGTATGCAATGACTTCCTCACCTTTATGATACATGTCCTGACGAACAGCTTCCAGTTCCTTCCAGCCTGCATTTACTGCGTCTGTAATCTCGGAAGCAGGAATATCAGGGAACTCTTTTATCAGAGACTGTGCAATCAGTTCTGGGCTTGTGAATGCCATAAACGGATTCTTGAAGACGACTTCACCACGTCCAATCGCTTCTACATTGTTCTTGATATTCTCAGAATAGGAAGTAACGATAGGACAGTTATAATGATTGTTTGCATCCTGGAATTCATTTCTTTCATAGAACAGAGCTGGATAGAAGATGAAATCCACATGCTGTCCTATGAGCCATTCAATATGACCATGTGCTAATTTTGCAGGGTAACACTCGGATTCACTTGGAATGGATTCGATACCCATTTCATATATCTTTCTGTTAGATACAGGAGATAATACCACCTGATAATGCAGTTTCGTAAAGAATGTATACCAGAATGGATAGTTCTCATACATATTCAGAACACGGGGAATACCCACACGACCTCTGGTAGCTTCTGCATCTGATAAAGGCTCGTAAGAGAACAGTCTCTGTAATTTATAAGCAAATAAGTTAGGAACACCATTATCGCTCTTAGCCTTGCCTAATCCACGTTCGCAACGATTACCTGATGTGAAACGTCTTCCATCAGAGAATTTGTTAATAGTGAGACGGCAGGAGTTCGTACAACCCTGACATTTTACCAGTGAGGTAGAGAATGTCAGTTCATTGATCTGGTCGATAGTCAGCATGGTTGACTGCTCATTTTCACCATTCTGATAATGCTCTCTTGCAATAAGGGCTGCACCAAACGCACCCATAATACCTGCGATATCAGGACGGATAGCTTCGCATCCTGCGATTTTTTCAAAGCTTCTCAGGACAGCATCATTATAGAATGTACCACCCTGAACAACGATATTGCGACCTAATTCAGAAGCATCAGATACCTTGATAACCTTGAAAAGGGCATTCTTTATAACAGAGTAAGCAAGACCTGCGGAGATATCAGATACCTCTGCACCTTCCTTCTGTGCCTGCTTTACCTTGGAATTCATAAATACAGTACAACGTGTTCCCAAATCAATAGGATGCTTCGCAAAAAGAGCTGCTTTTGCAAAATCCTGTACGCTGTAATTCAGAGACTTGGCAAAGGTCTCGATGAAAGAACCACAGCCTGATGAACAGGCTTCATTTAACTGCACAGAATCTACAGTCTGATTCTTGATCTTGATACATTTCATGTCCTGACCGCCGATATCAAGGATACAGTCTACTTCAGGATCAAAGAACGCAGCAGCATAGTAATGAGCTACCGTTTCTACTTCACCGTCATCCAGCATGAAGGCAGCTTTAATCAGAGCCTCGCCGTAACCTGTAGAGCAGGAGCGTACGATTGTTGCATCATCAGGAAGCAGTGAGTAGATCTCCTGAATAGAGCGGATTGCAGTTTTGAGAGGGCTGCCGTTATTATTACTATAGAAAGAATACAGCAGAGTACCATCTTCATCTACCAGAGCTACTTTGGTAGTCGTAGAACCGGCATCAATACCCAGATAGCATTTTCCGTGGTAATTGCGGATATCACCGGCTTTTACATGATGTCTGTTGTGTCTGTTCTGGAACTCTTCATATTCTGCTTCGCTGGCAAAGAGAGGATCCATACGGGCTACTTCAAATTCCATTTTAATATTGGAAGAAAGTTTATCTACCATTTCCTGCATGGTGAAGGCTACTTCTTCTTTGGCATTTAATGCAGAACCGATAGCAGCGAACAGATGAGAATTGTCTGTATCAATAATATGTTCCTCATCCAGCTTTAAAGTTCTGATAAAAGCTGCTTTTAATTCAGAAAGGAAGTGAAGAGGACCACCCAGGAATGCAACATGTCCTCTGATAGGTTTACCGCAGGCAAGACCACTGATTGTCTGGTTGACAACAGCCTGGAAGATAGAAGCAGACAGATCTTCCTTGGTAGCACCTTCATTGATCAGGGGCTGAATGTCTGTCTTGGCAAATACACCGCATCTTGCAGCAATAGTATATAAAGAATGATAATTCTTGGCATATTCGTTCAGACCGGATGCATCTGTCTGTAAAAGAGAAGCCATCTGGTCAATAAAGGAACCTGTACCACCGGCACAGATACCATTCATTCTCTGCTCTACGTTGCCATTTTCAAAATAAATGATCTTGGCATCTTCACCGCCTAATTCAATGGCAACATCTGTCTTTGGTGCTAATTCCTGCAGGGAAGTTGATACGGCAATTACTTCCTGTACGAATGGAACACCCAGATGATTGGCAAGAGTCAGACCACCGGAACCTGTAATCATTGGATGAAGTTCCAGATTGCCAAGCTTGGAGAAAGCGTCCTCAAGCAGAGAGGAAAGAGTCTCACGGATATTGGCATAGTGTCTCTTATAATCGGAGAACAATATAGTATGTTCTGTGTCCAAGATTGCAATTTTAACTGTAGTGGAACCGATATCGATTCCCAATGTGTAGAATTCTTTGTTCATGTATAACCAATCCTTACTAATAATATACATAATAACCATTTTTTCGCATACATTTGCTATTATACGACAGTGGTGGTAAAAAGGCAACCAAACAAATTTTAAAATTATATGAAGAAATTTATTAAAAAAGAATAATTTCGCAGATAGTAATTGTTGGATTGGTTTACTTTTTTTATACTGAATGATACAATAAATCTATTCATTTAAAATAATTTTAGAGGTGTTATATGAATTTTTGGGACAAAATGGAAAAAAAGTTTGGCAGATATGCGATTCCTAATCTTTCGCTGTATCTGATTTTATGTTTTGGATGCGGATATCTGCTCTATGCGATCAATCCGGCAATGTTGAATTATCTGACGCTGGACCCATATAAGATTCTTCATGGGCAGATCTGGAGATTGTTTACATGGATTCTGATACCGGGTGATGGAGGCAGCATCAATATCTTTACTTTGATTATGCTGTTTTTCTATTATTCTATCGGGTCATCACTGGAGCGTGCATGGGGAACCTTCTATTATAATGCATATCTGCTCCTTGGAATGATATTTACTGTAATAGAGAGTTTTATCATAATGGGTATCAGTTATCTGATGAAGGATGCAGCATTACTTGCAGGAACAACCGTGATCAAAGTAGCCAGTGAAACCTATTTTGCAGTGATTGCGCAGGAATTCAGTATGTATTATATCAGTATGAGTATTTTCTTTGCATTTGCGGCTACATTCCCTGAATCTACAGTATATCTGATGTTCATTCTTCCTATTAAAATGAAGTGGATGGGAATTGCATATGGCGTACTGATGTTAGTAGAAGCTATTTCAGCATCCTGGATTGTAGATCGTATTATTGTATTGGGACCATTGCTTTACTTTATCATTTTTATGCTGATTACCAGAACAGGTATCAGTATGAGAATATCCCCAAGACAGGTGAAGAGGCGTCACGATTATCGTAAGGAAGTCAAGAAAGCCAAGCCTATGTCTGTAGCAAAGCACAAATGTGCCATCTGCGGAAGAACAAGCGAGGAATATCCTGATCTGGAATTTCGTTTCTGCTCAAAGTGCAATGGCAATTATGAGTATTGTCAGGATCATCTGTTCACACATACTCATGTACAGTAATTGATAAAGAAAGGTTTGGTTATAGAAAATATGGAAATGAATCAGTTAGAGTTTGCCCAGACTCTTCAACAGTTAAAGGACACAGCCAGATTACAGGAGAACATGCTTACCAGTGAGCAGATCAGTGAGGCATTTGAATCCCTTTCTCTGACAGAAGAACAGATGGGCTTGATTCACGAATATCTGAATAAGAATCATATAGGGATTGATACACCGGCGGATCAGAATGCGAATCTGTCCAGTGAAGATACGAATTATCTGAATATGTATCTGGAGGAACTGAAGGATCTGCCAGAGGTATCGGATGGAGAGAAACGTGCAGTTATGATGTCTGCATTGGCACAGGACAACTCAGCCTGCAATAAGCTGATAGAGATTTTCCTTCCGCAGGTGGTAGAAATTGCCAAGCTCTATGCCGGACAGGGCGCTCTGGTAGAGGATCTGATCGGAGAGGGTAATGTGGCACTTTCCATGGGTGTAACGATGCTGGATTGTGTGGAGACAATCGAAGAGATTGATGGCTTCCTGGCTAAAATGATCATGGATGCCATGGAGGAATACATCAGTGACGATACAGACAGCCATCAGACCGGAGAGAAGGTACTGGACAAGGTAAATCTGGTCAATGATAAATCAAAGGAAATGGCAGAAGAACTCATGCGTAAAGTTACTGTTGCAGAATTAGCGCAGGAGATGCAGATGGATGAAGAAGAGATCCGTGATGCAATTAAGCTTTCTGCAAATCACATGGAATACATTGAAGAGGATGCAGAGTTATAATGGAAAATAATGATGATTTTAAATACGTGATCCAGGATACGGGTCATGTATATTTTGGTAAAGAGCTGACTTATCAGGAGATACTGGACAAAGAGGATGTACCTTTCAAATTCAAAGCGATTATCAGCGCATATGTATCGAAGGATACAACGGTTGATGTGAAGCTTACAGATCATATCATGACGGTTCAGCCGGATGCTTTTTCCTATAGAATCTTTCAACAGCTGAAGATGCAGATAAGAATTTTCTACAGTGTGGATAAGAAAAGCCTGAGTGGAAAGATTAAGAAAAAGTGGATTCACAAGGTCTGTTCTTTTGATGAATTTCAAAAGCAGTATGCCAGCCTTGTGATGGAAGGAAAGGCTCAGATAGAAGATGTTTCCATCTCCAAGCTGGCATTAATGGCAATCAGTATCTAATGGAAAGGCACGGTAGTAGAATGAAAAAAGCTAGAATTGAAGACGTAACAGCATATGAAATAATTGAGAAGAGAGAAATCAGGGATATCCATTCCATGAGTTATCTGCTCAGACATAAGAAGACAGGAGCAAGAATTGCCCTGCTTGAAAATGATGATGATAACAAGGTATTCTGTATTGGATTCAGAACACCACCCACAGATTCCACAGGTGTTCCACACATTATTGAACATACTGTATTGTGCGGTTCTAAGGAATTCCCGGTCAAGGACCCGTTTGTAGAACTGGTAAAGGGATCTCTGAATACATTTCTGAATGCAATGACATATTCTGATAAGACAGTATATCCTGTAGCGAGCTGCAATGACAAGGATTTTCAGAATCTGTGCCATGTATATATGGATGCTGTCTTTTATCCCAATATATATAAGGAAGAGAAGATATTTCGCCAGGAGGGCTGGCACTATGAAATGGAGAGCCCTGAGGACGAATTAACAATCAATGGTGTCGTTTACAATGAAATGAAGGGAGCTTTCTCTTCACCAGACGATGTCCATGACAGAGAAGTGTTGAATTCCTTATACCCGGATACGGCATATGGAGTGGAATCAGGTGGAGATCCTAAGGTAATCCCGGAACTTACCTATGAGGCATTTCTGGACTTCCATCGTAGATATTATCATCCTTCCAACAGCTATATTTATCTGTATGGTAATATGGATATGGCAGAAAAATTAAGATGGATGGATGAGGAATATCTGAGTAAATTTGACAGTTTACAGATTGATTCTGCGGTACAGTTACAGAAGCCTTTTGCACAGCCTGTATTTATTCAGAAGGATTATCCTGTCATGGAGGGTGAGTCCTTAGAAGATAACACATATTTATCATACAATACTGTAGTAGGAACCAGCCTGGATAAAGAATTATATTATGCGATGCAGCTGATTGATTATGCATTGTGTTCTTCATCGGGTGCACCGCTGAAACTGGCGCTGATCCATAAGAATATAGGAACAGAGGTATACAGCGTATATGAGAATGGCGTATATCAGCCATATTTTTCAATCGTGGCAAAGAATGCCAATGATTCCCAGAAGGATGAATTTGTGCAGACAATCGAAGAGGAACTGTCCCGTATCGTAAAAGAAGGACTGGATAAAAAGGCATTGCTGGCTGCATTGAACTACTATGAATTCAAGTACAGAGAAGCTGATTTTGGCTCATATCCAAAGGGATTGATGTACGGTCTGCAGATGTTTGACTCCTGGCTTTATGATGACAAGATGGCATTTGATATGATCGAAGCCAATGACATTTTTAAGACACTGCGTGAAAAGATCAATACCAGTTATTATGAAGAACTGATAGATAAATATCTGCTTCACAACCAGCACAAATCCATTCTGATGGTATCACCTAAAGAGGGACTGACAGCTGCCAACGATAAGGCACTGGCTGATAAGTTACAGGCTTATAAGGCAACTTTGAGTCAGGAGGAGATTTTAAAGATCGTTGAAGAGACACATGCGCTCCACGATTATCAGGATGCAGAAGATTCACAGGAAGCACTGGCTAAGATTCCCATGCTGACCAGAGCAGATATGAAGAAAGAAGCGGAAGGCTTTGTTAATGAAGAGAGAATGGCAGGAGATACCAAGGTACTGTTCCATCAGCTTCAGACCAATGGAATCGGCTATGTGAAGCTCGTCTTTGATGTATCCAATATTCCACAGGAATTATTCGCCTATATGGGTATTCTCAAAAATGTTCTTGGCTATGTGGATACACAGAATTACAGCTATGGTGAGCTTTATAATGAAATCAACATTCATACAGGCGGTATCTCATCTACTGTGAATACCTATACGAATGCAAAGAAACTGGATGAATATAAGCTTACCTTCGAGGTAAAGACGAAGGCAATGTATGGAGAGCTTGCCAATACATTTGCATTATTACAGGAAATCATGACAACATCCAGAATGGATGACCAGGACAGAATCTATGAAATCATTGCAGAGTTAAAATCCAGAATGCAGGGAAGCATGACGTCTTCAGGACATTCTCTGGCTGCAATACGTGCACTGTCCTATTTCAGTGAGACTGCGGCAATCATGGAACTGGTAAGCGGTATGCCATGCTACAGACTTCTTGAGAAGCTGGAAGCAGAGTATGATTCATATAAAGATGAACTGGTAGACAAGCTTAAACAGCTGGCACAATGTATTTTCCGCCCGGAGAATCTGATGCTGATGGACTATACGGCAGAAGAGGAAGGATATGAAACATTTGCCAAGCTGATCCCCGGATTAAAAGCTTCTTTGTATACAACACAGGTTCCGAAGGAGAAACTTCAGATTGTACTGAATAAATTAAATGAAGGTTTTGCAACCTCAGCGCAGATTCAGTATGTAGCAAGAGCGGGAAGCTATAAGGGAAATGGATATGATTATCCTTACACAGGTGCGCTTCGTATTCTGAAAGTGATCATGGGCTATGATTATCTGTGGATCAATGTACGTGTTAAGGGTGGTTCCTATGGATGCATGTGCAGCTTTGCCAAAACAGGAGAAAGCTATTTTGTATCCTATCGTGATCCTAATCTGAAGAAAACAATGGAAGTATATGAGAAAGCCGGAGATTATCTGAGAAGCTTCACAGCAGACGAGAGAACAATGACCAAGTACATCATAGGAGCAATCAGTGACTGGGATGTACCTATGACACCTGCAACAAAGGGCAGCAGATCCCTGAGTGCTTACCTGTCTCATATGGATTATGCTGATCTGCAGAAGGAGAGAGATGAGCTCCTTGGATGTACACAGGAAGATATTCGTGCTCTGGCAGATTATATGGATGCCATCATGAAGGAAAATGCTGTATGTGTAGTAGGAAATGGTCAGACAATAGAAGAAAATAAAGAAATGTTTGGTACGATTGAGAATTTGTTTCATTAAGAGGAAATGAGGAGGGATTCTTTGAAAAGGAGACAAAATGTGACCAGATGGAAACTGGCAGCAGCACTGCTGTCAGCGGCAGTTATGTTGGCAGGATGTGGTTCTGCATCCAGTTATAGTGATGCATCCAGAGCAGTGTCCAATACGCAGGCATATACAGGTGGTGGCAGTGATTTCTATTCAGAAAGTGCTGTAGAAGAGGATGCTTCTGCAGATAGTTTGGCAAGTACCGCCATACAGGAGACGAATCGAAAACTGATCAAGACTGTAAATATGACAGTAGAGACAGAAGACTATGATGAGCTTTTGAATACACTGAATAAGAAAATTGCGGAGCTTGGCGGCTATACGGAGTATTTCAGCACACAGGGAAATGGAAGCAATCGTTATGGAAGTATGACAATCCGCATTCCTAAAGAAAACCTGGATACTTTCCTTGAAATGGTCGAGGGCGTGTCTAATATTACATACCGACAGGAAAATGTAGAAGATGTGACACTGGATTATGTGGATGTGGAAAGCCGTAAAAAGATGCTGGAGACAGAACAGCAGCGTCTGTTGGAACTTCTGGAGACTGCTGAAAGTCTGGATGATATTCTGACGATTGAAAGCAGGCTGACAGAGGTGCAGTATGAACTCGACAGCAAGGAATCACAGCTTCGTACGTATGATAACCAGATTGATTACAGTACAGTATATCTGGATATTGATGAGGTTGTCAGATATACACCACAGGAACAGAAGGGCACCTGGGAGAGAATCAGCACAGGATTTAGGGAGAATCTCTACAGTGTAGGAAACGGTATTAAGAACTTCTTTATTCAGTTCATTATACATATTCCATCTATTGTGGTATTTCTTGCGATGGTTGGTATTCTGGCATTGATTGTCAGATTCATTATCCATATGGAGCAGAAGCACAGTCAGAAAGTACAGGAAAAAAGAAAGAAACAACAGATGCAGCAAGTACAGCAGATACAGAACACACAGGAACAGGAAGGAAAAAAAGATGCAGGAAAATAAGCAGTATAAATCAGGTTTTGCAGCTCTGATAGGAAGACCTAATGTAGGAAAGTCAACATTGATGAATTGCCTGATTGGGCAGAAAATAGCCATTACATCCAAGAAACCACAGACAACAAGAAATAAGATTCAGACTGTATATACTTCAGACGAAGGACAGATTGTTTTTGTAGATACACCGGGTATTCATAAGGCGAAGAACAAGCTGGGCGATTATATGGTCAATGTGGCAGAGCATAGTCTCAAGGAAGTAGATGTTGTATTATGGCTTGTTGAACCTACAGATTATATTGGGGCTGGAGAACAGCATATTGTAGAGCAGTTGAGTAAAGTAAAAGTACCTGTGATTCTGGTTGTTAATAAGATTGATACGGTAAAAAGAGAGCAGCTTCTTGTGTACATTGATGCATACCGTAAACTGATGGATTTTGCAGAAATAGTACCAGTGTCAGCATTAAAAGACGACAATACGGATACGCTGATTAAACTTATTATGAAATACTTGCCTTATGGTCCTGCTTTTTATGATGAAGATACGATTACAGATCAGCCAATGAGACAGATTGTAGCAGAGCTGATCCGGGAGAAGGTTCTCAGAAGCATTGATGAAGAAATTCCTCATGGAGTGGCAGTCACAATCGAATCCATGAAGTTCAGCAAGAAGATCGTGGATATAGATGCGACGATTATCTGCGAGAAAGATTCCCACAAGGGCATTATCATAGGAAAAGGTGGCGCCATGCTTAAAAAGATCGGTTCGCTGGCAAGACCTGAAATTGAAGACTTGCTGGAACAGCATGTGAATCTTCAACTGTGGGTAAAGGTAAAGAAGGACTGGAGAGACAGTGATTATCTGATTAAGAATTTTGGCTACGATCCCAAAGAGACCGAATAGAATCTATGCATTAAGTAAATCCTAACCGTATAGGGAATGAGATACGGGAGGAAATACAATGTACGAGAATGGATGGAACCGCTTTGCAAGAACGGGACAGATAAGCGATTATCTGACATATAAGGGGTATCCTGCCACTAAGAATAAGACGGGAAATGCAGGTGAATGCAGAAATGCAGGATTATATCACGGTAACGGGAATTGTGATCAAAACAGAACCAATCGGAGAATATGATAGACGTGTTGTAATACTTACCAGGGAAAAAGGTAAGATATCCGCATTTGCCAGAGCTGCCAGAAAGGCGGGAAACCGCCTGATGGCACCCAGTAACCCTTTCTCCTTTGGACAATTTCGATTATATGCCGGCAGAAATTCCTACACAATGGCAGAGGCTGACATATCCAATTATTTTGAAGAACTCAGACAGGATTTTATCGGAGCATATTATGGGATGTATTTTCTGGAAATATGTGATTATTATTCCAGGGAGAATAACGATGAGATAGAAATGCTGAAATTGATCTATCAGTCATTGAGAGCATTGAGCAATCAGTCAATTCCACACAAACTGACAAGATGTATATTTGAACTCAAATCCATTATGATCAATGGAGAATTTGATGTTCGCCTGATTACGGAGGATCTGCTGGAATCCACGCGATATACGATAGACTACATAATGAAGACACCGGTGGAGAAGCTGTATCATTTTCTGGTAAATGAAGAAGTATTGGAGCAGTTGAGAGAATTCAACAGGCGATTATGCAGACAGACCTTTGACAGAGATTTTAAAAGTCTCGAAATACTTGAAAATCTTGAATAAGTTGGTTATAATAGGACGCAGAATCCATTAGGGATTTGTTGTGGAGGAGATTATGAAGAAATTTAATACAGCAGGAATTCTGGCAGTGCTGATGATGTGTCTGACAGCATGCGGTTCCGGTACAGGTGCCGGGGAGACTGGCATGAGTACGCTCAAGCTTGATAAGAATGGGAGTGTGGAGCATACTATCGTAGAGAGCTTTGATAAGGAATACTATGATCTGGACGGTCTTAATTCTTTGATAGGTGGCTCGATAGAGCAGTATTGCGAAGAGAATCCCACGGCAGAGATCACATTAACTGGCAGTGAAATAGCAGATAATAAAGTCATAGTCAATATGAAATATGACAGTGCCGCCTCCTATATGGGATATAACAGCCAGTTGCTGTTTGTTGGCACAATTCAGGAAGCATATACAGCAGGCTATGATCTGAATCTGTCACTTGTCAACACGAAAGATGAGACAGACAGAATCGGTAAACAGGAGCTTCTGGAGATGGGAGAACACCATATAGTACTTATGAAAATACCGGATTCTGTAGAGAATGGTATCAGACTGGAATGCTATGGTGACATATTATATGCAGGAGACAGTGTAAGCGTTGTTTCCAAAAAAGTGGCAGATATAGAACAAACGCAGGGTGTTAGCGTTGTTGTATTCAAATAAATAACGATAAGGTGAGGAAAGAATAATGGAAAAGACAATGGACAAAATTGTTGCTTTGGCAAAAGCGAGAGGATTTGTATATCCTGGCTCAGAGATCTACGGTGGACTTGCGAACACCTGGGATTATGGTAATCTTGGTGTAGAGCTGAAGAACAATGTAAAGAGAGCATGGTGGCAGAAATTTGTCATGGAGAACCCTTATAATGTAGGTGTTGACTGTGCCATTTTGATGAACCCTCAGACATGGGTAGCTTCTGGACATCTGGGCGGTTTCTCTGATCCTCTTATGGATTGTAAGGAATGCCATGAGCGTTTCCGTGCAGATAAGCTGATTGAAGATTATTGTGAGGAAAAGGGCATCACTCTGACAGAGTCTGTAGATGCATGGAGTCAGGAGAAGATGATGCAGTTCATCGAAGAGAACCAGATTCCATGCCCAAGCTGTGGAAAACACAACTTTACAGATATTCGTCAGTTCAACCTGATGTTCAAGACTTTCCAGGGTGTTACAGAGGATGCCAAGAATACTGTATATTTAAGACCGGAGACTGCACAGGGTATTTTCGTAAACTTTAAGAACGTACAGAGAACTTCCAGAAAGAAGATTCCATTTGGGATTGGTCAGATCGGTAAGTCTTTCAGAAACGAAATCACACCTGGTAACTTTACTTTCCGTACCAGAGAGTTTGAACAGATGGAACTTGAATTTTTCTGCGAGCCAGGCACTGACCTTGAATGGTTCCAGTACTGGAGAGCATTTTGCCGTGACTGGCTGTTAAGCCTTGGTATCAAGGAAGATGAGATGCGTCTGCGTGATCATTCACCAGAAGAATTATGCTTCTATTCTAAGGGAACCACTGATATTGAATTCCTCTTCCCATTTGGCTGGGGCGAGTTATGGGGAATTGCAGACAGAACTGATTACGACCTGACACAGCATCAGAATACATCTGGACAGGATATGTCTTACTTCGATGATGAGAAGAAGGAGAAATATGTTCCTTATGTTATCGAGCCTTCATTAGGTGCAGACCGTGTTGTACTGGCATTCCTTTGTGCAGCATATGATGAGGAAGAGATTGGAGAGGGCGATGTAAGAACAGTATTACATTTCCATCCGGCACTTGCTCCTGTTAAGATCGGTATTCTTCCATTAAGCAAGAAGCTTAACGAGGGTGCTGAGAAAATCTATGCACAGCTGTCCAAGAAATACAACTGTGAATTTGATGACAGAGGAAATATCGGTAAGAGATATCGCCGTCAGGATGAGATTGGTACACCATTCTGCATTACTTATGACTTTGATTCAGAGGAAGATCATGCAGTAACCATTCGTTTCCGTGATTCCATGGAACAGGTAAGAATACCTATTGATGAACTGGATGCATATTTTGCAGATAAGTTTACATTCTAAAACATATAAGTAATCAAAGCACTTCTTTTATCAGTATAACAGGCTGATAAAGGAGGTGCTTTTTTGATATTCGGTAATATATCCAATGTAAGTAAACATAATATACAGACAAAACATAATTATGCACAAATAAATACTGTATACATTCAAAATCTATATATTAATAATAGAAAATATGCTAAAATGTATATTGTTTCAGTGAAATGGATTTTGCTGTTGAGCTTTAGGAGTTATCATAATGGAAAATAGTCTGTATTTTGTAATCAGTTCTGTAATCTTGAGTTTTACGTTGTTGGCATCTTTTTATTTAAGATATAGGATACCGACGAAGGACAATCGGATATTAATGCTGCTGATGTGGATCGTAGTCATATCCAATCTGTTGGATCTGGGACTTGGGCTCAATGGCATATGGTATCGGCTGCCCACAAGAGCAATCTATCTTTTGAATACGGTTTATCTGATTACCAGACAATTCATTATAGTAGGATATGCAGGTTATATTGTGTTGTGTACGGATTCTGGTAAACTGGTCTCCAAAGGATGGAAAATCATATGCGCCATTACAAATCTGTACGGACTTTTTCTGATTTTTGGAAATATAAGGTTTCATTGGCTTTTTCTGACAGATGTACAGGGCAACTATGTCCGAGGACAGCAGATATGGCTGTATTATATTTTTGCAATCTGTTATATCGTGTTTGCTATATGGCATCTGATTCGATTTGGGCATGTACTGGACTGGTCAAGGAAAATTGCGTTGCTTGTATTCGTAATGATTCCTGCACTGGGAGCTTTTTTACAATATGTGTTCCCAGGCTTTAACATTGAGAGCTTTACACTGACAATAGGTATGCTGTGGGTGTATCTGAATGTGCCAAAGACCAATCGTATGCTGGATTCTGATACAAGCGCTCTGAATCAATATGCTTTTTCCTGTAAAATAGAATCCCTGACAGGGCAGAAGGTCAACAGTTATCTGGCAGTTATACGATTTCGTGACAAAAGCGCCATTCAGGACAGGTATGGACTGGAGACTTATAAGAAATTAATGCGGGAGGTTACATATGAACTGTGCAATCTTCAGAGCAGGGATCGGGTTTATTATCTGCGTGATGCGCGTTTTGCAGTCATATTGGAAGAGGCAGACAGGGATAAGGCTTATGACATTGCAAAGAATCTTATGAATAAAGTGCAGAAGCAATGGAAGATATATGGAAATGAGATTACAGTGTGGGGCGTTGGAGCTTTCCTGAGTATTCCTGATGATGTAAGAAATATTAATGATATATATAGTTATCTGGCATATCTGGAGATTATGCCGTCACTTCATGGAGGCAGTATGTATGAGGGCGGACATCTTGATGTTGCGTACATGAAAAGATATGGCGAGATAGAACGGGCGATAGAGCGTGCGCTGCAAAAGACAAGCTTCGAGGTATATTATCAGCCAATCTATGGCGTGAAAGAGCAGAGAATCATTGCGGCAGAGGCTTTGCTTAGAATGTATGATGAAGAGATGGGATTTATTTCACCGGAAGAATTCATTCCCATTGCTGAGAAGAACGGTAAGATTATAGAAATCGGACAAATGGTGCTGGAAAGTGTGTGCCGCTTCCTGCAGAAAGAGGATATTACAAAGTATGGACTTCATTATATAGAAGTTAATTTATCTGTTATCGAATGTATGCAGGATATTTTACCGGAAGAGATTAAGAAAACTCTTGAAAAATATGAAATTGATCCGCAGCTGCTCAATCTTGAGATAACAGAGACTGCACTTGCGCAGAGTAAAGCAATTCTGGCAGACAATATGCGTAAGATCAGTGAAATGGGCGTAAGCTTCTCACTGGATGATTATGGAACAGGATATTCCACAATTACCTATATGATGACGCTTCCTTTCAGGATTGTGAAGATAGACAAATCTATTCTGTGGTCTTCTTTTGAAAATGAACGTGCAATGATTGCATTATGCGCGAGCATTAATATGATTAAAGAAATGAACATGGAGATTGTGGTAGAAGGAGTGGAGTCACGGGAGATGGCACAGAAGCTGACACAGCTTGGGTGCGATTATCTCCAGGGATATTATTTTTCCAAACCATTGCCGGTGAACAAGTTCATAGAATGTATCTCGAAAAATCCTACATTTCTATTTGACAAGGAATAAGAGCTAAACTATAATAAATGTGCTGGTCTGTGGATCAGTACTTTTATTTGTGTGAGTTTTGTGAAAGATAGAGCAATTACGAACATATATGGATGGAGGATAAACCATGGAAAACTATGGAGTAAACGATTTGAGAAGAATGTTTCTCGAATTTTTTGAAAGCAAAGGACATCTGGCAATGAAGAGCTTCTCTTTAGTGCCTCATAATGATAACAGTCTGTTGATCATCAATTCAGGTATGGCACCTCTCAAGCCATATTTCACTGGACAGGAGATTCCACCCAGACGTAGAGTGACAACCTGTCAGAAGTGTGTCAGAACAGGTGATATCGAGAATGTAGGTAAGACTGCAAGACATCTTACTTTCTTTGAAATGCTTGGTAACTTCTCTTTTGGAGATTATTTCAAGCATGAATCTCTGGCATGGAGCTGGGAATTCCTGACAAAAGTAGTAGGACTTGATCCTGAGAGATTATATCCTTCTATTTATTGTGAAGATGATGAAGCATTCCATATCTGGACAGACGAGATCGGTGTTCCGGCAGAGAAGATTACCAGATTCTACCGTGATCCTGAGACTGGAGAATGTGATAACTTCTGGGAGCATGGTGCTGGTCCATGTGGTCCATGTTCTGAAATCTATTATGACAGAGGTATCAAGTATGGCTGCGGTAAGCCTGATTGTAAGGTAGGCTGTGACTGCGACCGTTTCATGGAAGTATGGAATAACGTATTTACTCAGTTCGATGGTGATGGACATGGTAACTATTCAGAACTGGAACAGAAGAATATTGATACAGGTATGGGGCTTGAGAGACTTGCAGTTGTAGTACAGGATGTAGATACTGTATTTGATATTAATACAATGAAAGCAATCCGTGACAAGATCTGTGAAGTAGCAGGCGTAGAATATCAGAAGGATGAGAAGACAGATGTATCTATCCGTCTGATCACAGACCATATGCGTTCTTCAACATTCATGATCTCTGATGGTATCCTTCCATCTAATGAAGGCAGAGGATATGTACTGAGAAGATTGATCCGTCGTGTTGCAAGACATGGAAGACTGCTTGGAATCGAAGGTAAATTCCTGACCAAGATCGCACAGACAGTTATTGATGAGTGTAAAGATGGTTATCCGGAACTGGAAGAGAAGAAAGACTTTATCTTCAACGTTCTGGTTCAGGAAGAAGATAAATTCAGCAAGACAATCGATCAGGGACTTTCTATTCTGAATGATATGGAAGAGAAGCTGAATCAGGAAGGCAAGAAAGTACTTGCAGGAGCAGATGCTTTCAAGTTGTATGATACTTACGGATTCCCTATCGACCTGACAATTGAGATTTTGGAAGAAAAAGGCTTCACAGTAGATGAAGAGGGCTTCCAGGCTGCAATGAAAGAGCAGAAAGAGACTGCACGTAAAGCACGTAAAGTAACCAATTATATGGGTGCTGACGTTACTGTATATGAATCCATTGATCCAAGTATCACAAGCAAATTTGTAGGTTATGACAGATTAACACATCAGTCTAAGGTAACAGTCCTGACTACAGAGGATGAACTGGTAGACGCACTGACTGATGGACAGACAGGAACAATCATTGTAGATGAGACTCCTTTCTATGCGACAATGGGTGGACAGGAAGCAGATACAGGTGTGATTACACTTCCAGATGCTGAATTCCAGGTAAAAGATACAATCAAGCTTCTTGGTGGCAAGATCGGACATGTCGGTGTTGTTACAAAGGGTATGATCAAAGTAGGCGACACGGTTACTCTGAGTGTAGATGCTGCAAAGAGAGCAGATACATGTAAGAACCACAGTGCAACACACTTATTACAGAAGGCATTGAGAAATGTTCTTGGTTCTCATGTAGAACAGGCAGGTTCTTTTGTAAATGAAGACAGATTAAGATTTGATTTTACTCATTTCCAGGCTATGACCCAGGAAGAGATTGCCAAGGTTGAACAGCAGGTAGTAGAGCAGATTGCTAATAATCTTCCTGTTGTAACAGAAAACATGTCATTGGAAGAAGCCAAGAAGACTGGTGCAATGGCATTGTTCGGTGAGAAGTACGGTGATGTAGTCCGTGTTGTTAAGATGGGTGATTACTCAACCGAACTTTGTGGTGGTACACATGTACCAAATACAGGTGCTATTATGGCATTTAAGATTCTTTCTGAGAGTGGTGTTGCTGCTGGTGTCAGAAGAATCGAAGCATTAACAGGTAATGGCGTATTACGTTATTATAAAGAATTAGAAGAAACTATTGATAAGAGTGCTAAGATTGTAAAGACAACTCCGGCTGGACTGACAGAGCGTCTGGAACATCTGATGGCTGAAATGAAGGCATTGCAGAGTGAGAATGAATCTCTCAAGAGCAAGGCTGCCAAGGAAGCCCTTGGAGACGTTATGGACAAGACTGTTGAAATCAAGGGTGTGAAGCTTCTGGCTGCCAAGGTAGACGGTGTAGATATGAATGCTCTCCGTGATCTGGGCGATCAGCTCAAGGCTAAACTTGGTGAAGGCGTAGTTGTACTGGCATCTGTTGCAGATGGCAAGGTGAATTTAATCGCTATGGCTACAGATGAAGCAATGGCAAAGGGCGCACATGCAGGCAATCTGATCAAGGGCATTGCGGCTCTTGTAGGTGGCGGCGGTGGCGGTCGTCCTAACATGGCTCAGGCAGGTGGTAAGAATCCTGCAGGAGTAGATCAGGCAATTGCAGAAGTAGCTAAAGTATTGGAGAATCAGCTGTAATTTCGCATAAAGAATAAAAAAATAAAAAAATATGCAAAAAACTGTTGACGTATTCAAGATATCTGATATAATCTTAGGTGTGCAATTAAGTATACCCGAACAGTCTGGCACACAATAATAGGGCTGGAGGGAGGTTAGGTGTGATAGCATGTCAAATGTAATCGTAAAAGAAAACGAAACTTTAGACAGCGCTTTACGTAGATTCAAGAGAAGTTGTGCGAAAGCCGGAATTCAGCAGGAAATCCGTAAAAGAGAGCATTACGAGAAGCCAAGCGTAAAACGTAAGAAGAAGTCTGAAGCAGCTAGAAAACGTAAATATAATTAATAAGTACAATGGAACACCTGAAGGTGGTTTCATTGCCATGAATGAATCCTTGGCAATACTGCCAGGGATTTTTTCGTTCTAAGGTAGATGAGGGAGAGTAGTGAATCATGTGGACCAGAGAATTTGCCGGATATGATTTTTATCATTTGACGGCGTGTTTCTTTTTATTTAGTGTGTTAGGTTGGATGGTAGAATCCATATATATGTCATTCTGCAATCATAAACTGACTAACAGAGGATTTATGACAGGTCCATTTTGTCCAATTTATGGAGTGGGAGCTGTGGTTGGATATCTGGTGCTGCATCCGTTTGCCAATAATCTGGTAGCTCTGTATTTTATTGGAGCTGTCCTGGCAACGGTATTTGAATATCTGGTAGCCAAACTTATGCTTCGTCTGTTTGGAGAAGTATGGTGGGACTATCATGACAAGCCATGTAATTATCAGGGGATTGTATGTCTGGAGAGTACAATTGCCTGGGGCTTCTATGCAGTCATTATTATTACATTTCTGTTTGATAAGATTATGAAGCTGATTGACAGATATCCGATTGCCTGGGGAATCAAAACCATCGGACTGGTATTTGTCATGGCACTGTTTGATTTTGGATATCATTTTGCAGTGGCAACAGGAATCAGTGGAAAGTGCAGAAGATATATTTTAGAATACATAGAAAGTAGAAAATAAGAGTATAAAAAGATTTTTCGATTCATAGATTGTTTTTAAGAGATGTAAGAGGCGATTCTATGAATAAAACGAAGAAAACGTGGATAAGAATATTAAGTGCTGTGCTCATATGGATAGAAGTATTGATGATGCCAATCTGCAGGATGGAAGTATGTGCACAGATAGAGCTTACATCCCCAAGTGCAATCTTGATGGAGGCATCTACGGGGACTGTTTTATTTGAAAAAAATCCGGACGAAGTCAGAAGTCCAGCCAGCATCACGAAGATCATGACCTTATTATTGATTTTTGAAAATCTGGAAAAGGGCAAGATCAAGCTGGAGGATGAAGTGGTGACGAGTGCCCACGCCAAGTCGATGGGAGGATCGCAGGTCTTTCTGGAAGAAGGAGAGATACAGACAGTTGATACATTGATCAAGTGTATTACGGTAGCCAGCGGCAATGATGCTTCTGTAGCCATGGCTGAATATATTGCAGGCAGTGAAGGCGAATTTGTGAATATGATGAACGAGAAAGCTGCACAATTGGGAATGAGTAATACACATTTCCTGGATTGCTGCGGTCTGACATCAGACAGCGGACATCATACAACAGCCCGTGATGTGGCAACTATGTCCAGAGAATTGATTAACAGATACCCCGCGATATATGAATATACGAAGATATGGATGGAAGATATTACCCATGTGACCAGACAGGGAAGCAAGCCCTTTACCTTATCCAGTACCAATAAACTGTTAAAACAGTATCCCTGGGCAACGGGATTGAAGACTGGTTCGACCAGTACTGCCAAATACTGTTTCAGTGCAACGGCGAACAAGGATGGAATAGACATGATCGCGGTTGTGATGGGAGCACCTGATTTTAAAGTGCGCTTTGCAGAGGCGAAAAGCCTGTTGGAATATGGGTTTGCCATGACCAGATTATATGTGGATGAGAACAGGGAACCGTTGGAAGCTGTCAAGGTTGCAGGTGGAAAAGAAACACAGGTAGCCGTAGTTCCAGAAGGCGAATTTCGCTATCTGGATACATCGGGAGCTGATTTTAGTCAGATTATAAAGACATATGAGTACAGGGATGATCTGTCTGCACCTTTTGAACAGGGAGAAGAAGCGGGCAGAATCAGATATACGCTGAACGGGCAGGAGCTTGGCAGTGTTGCCATGCTGACGGTTCAGTCTGTAGAACGCGCCGGTATATGGGATTATTTATACAGGGTATATAAGTTGTATCTGCTCTAGTGCAGACACCTGGGGAGACGAAGAGGAGTAGAAGGATGATAAAAGTGGTCATTATTCTGCTGTTGATAATAATTGCAGCATTACTGATCGTAGGTGTGGTAGATGGAAATCGTTTTGTGGTAGCAAAGCAGCAATTTGTTTTGCCAAATTTAAGGAAAAACTGTCGCTTTGTTATGGTTTCCGATCTACATAATAAGGTGTATGGAAAAGACAATGATAAGGTTATCCGGGAGATTGAACAGGCAAATCCGGATTTTATCCTTATAGTAGGAGATCTGGTGACTTCACATCAGGATGAACCGGTAGATACGGGAATCCAGTTCGTAAATGCATTGAGTGGCAAATACAGGATTTATTATTCGCCGGGTAATCATGAATCCAAACTCAAGTACAGAGCAGATTATTATGGAGATATGTACAACAGGCTGATGAAGGGCATTCAGCATGAGAATGTGAAAATACTCAGTGATGAAACAATCAGACTGGAAGAGTATGGAATTGCACTGACGGGATTTGAACTGGGACTGGAATATTTCAAACGCTTTAAGAAACGACCTATGCCCCTGGATTATATGAATAGAAAACTGGGAAAACCATTAAAAGAATATTGTAATATTCTAATGGCGCATAACCCGGAGTATTTTGAAGAATATGCAAAGTGGGGAGCAGATCTGGTGCTGTCAGGGCATGTGCATGGCGGCATTATGAGATTACCGCTGGTTGGTGGTGTCATTTCACCGGCTTATACGTTTTTCCCAAAGTATGATGGTGGAATTTTCCATAGTGGGAAGACAACAATGCTGCTTGGCAGGGGAATGGGATCGCATACGATACAGCTTCGCTTCTTTAACCCTGCGGAGTTATATGTTGTTGACCTGGTGAAAGGAGAGTAGAAGATGGCACTTTCTGTAAAGCTGGAGGTCTTTGAGGGACCTCTTGATTTGCTGCTGCATCTGATTGAGAAGAATAAAATAGATATTTATGATATTCCTATCGTAGAAGTAACAGATCAGTATCTGGATTACATCAGACAGATGGAACATGAAGATATGAATGTCATGAGTGAATTCCTTGTCATGGCGGCTACCCTGTTGGATATTAAGTGCCGTATGCTGCTTCCAAAAGAAGTAAATGAAGAAGGCGAAGAGGAAGATCCAAGAGCAGAACTTGTACAGAAGCTTCTGGAATATAAGATGTATAAATATATGTCATACGAGCTGCGTGACAGACAGGTTGATGCGGCAAAGAGCTGGTATAAGAGACCTATGCTGCCCAAGGAAGTAGAGGATTATCATTACCCTGTGGATTATGAGGAACTGCTTGGAGATATGAATCTTGCCAAGCTGCATGAAATCTTCAAGTCTTGCATTCGAAGACAGGAAGACAAGATTGACCCGATCAGAAGCCAGTTCGGCAAGATTGAGAAGGATGAGATCAATCTGGAAGAGAAGCAGGGATACATAGAAGAGTTCGTAAAGAATCATAAGAAATTCAGCTTCCGTAATCTGTTGGAGAGGCAGGGAAGCAAGATGGAGATCATCGTAACATTTCTTGCTGTCCTTGAAATGATGAAGCAGGGAATCCTTTCTGTTGAGCAGGAGGATACCTTTGGAGATATTATGATCACATCAAGCCTGGCTGCATGATGATGGAGAAATATGGAATACTATATTGATGGGAGAATAAGATAGAGGTGGATACAAAGAAAGCAGAGGCAATTATTGAAGCGGTTCTGTTTGCCATGGGAGATTCGGTAGAATTGTCCAAGCTCACGCATGTATTGGAAATGGAACCACAGAAAATCAGAGATATCATTGCCAAGATGAATGAAAAATATCAAGAGGAAGACAGAGGA
This sequence comes from Agathobacter sp., assembly GCA_963596435.1. Taxonomy (GTDB): domain Bacteria; phylum Bacillota; class Clostridia; order Lachnospirales; family Lachnospiraceae; genus COE1. Next base: position 52,747 of record CAVBMG010000003.1, on the reverse strand, counting down.
ATCTCCATAATTGAATTGGAAGATTCGTATCAGCTGTGTACAAAACCTGATCTGTACGAGTATCTGATAAAAGTGGCTAAGGCACCCAGAAAATATGTAATGTCAGATACATTGCTGGAAACTTTGTCTATTGTAGCGTACAAGCAGCCTGTGACCAGACTGGAAGTGGAGAAGATACGTGGAGTAAGCTGTGACCATGCCATCAACAGATTACTGGAATTTAATCTGATTCAGGAACTGGGAAGACTGGATGCACCGGGACGTCCGCTGCTTTTTGGAACGACAGAAGAATTCCTGAGAACATTTGGCGTTAAGTCCTTAGGGGATCTGCCTACCTTGAATCAGGAGCAGTTAGATGATTTCAAGCATCAGGCAGAAGAGGAAGTACAGCTAAAGATTGATATTTGATTGACAAAATCATTAATAAGTGTAATAATGATAAAAGAACATTGTTACTATGTCAACTTAACAGTGTTGCGAGGGGTTATGGCTTATGTATGAAAATGGGGAAGACAGCAAGCAGATGCTGATTGAAGACAGTATTGGAAGAAAGATTCTGGATGCTGCAATAGAAATTATCAATGAAGAAGGATATGAGAGCCTTACGATACGTAAAGTGGCGAAGATGAGCGGCTGCTCGAATTCGGCAATTTACATGAGATTTGAGGATAAAGATGCATTGGCAAGGGCTGTAGCAGCATTATATGCGAAGCCTTTTCTTCGTCTTATGGATGATAATTACAAGGAAGAAGACAGTTTCATACAGAATATGAATCGTATTGCCAAGGCAGAATATGACAGGATTCAGGAGATGGATTCAGAGTCAGTCCACTTGCAGATGGTTTATCGCGGCAACCTGCCACAGAATGAGAACCCCTTTCTGCTCAGACTGGCAGGGTATCTGGAGAAGGCTGCTGCCACAGGAGAAATCAGAACAGGTGATTATCTGGAAATGGCATATGTTCTGGCTGGTTCTTTCTGGGGAGTGGCATATATGCTCAAGTCAGCTCAGAACATGCAGCAGGAGGAAGCCTACCGGATATTGGATGCGCAGAACAGAATGATGATTCATGGTCTTAAAATTGAGTATAATGAGAACAATTTCTGGGATATATTAAGAAGTAAAGGTGTGGATGTAGATAAAGCACTGGAAAGAATGAAGGGGAATAAGGACGCATATAAAAGCTTTCTTGTTGAATTTTTCGATGATCCGGATTTTGATGCACTAAGGGAAAGTCTGGCAGAGAACAACACTTCTGATGCTTTTGAATACGCACATGGACTAAAGGGTATGGCTGCTAATTTAGGTCTGGATGCAGTATACCAGCCCTTGAGTAAACTGGTGGAAATATTAAGACAGGGAAGTATGGAAGGCACAATGGATGCCTATGAGCAGGTATGTGATGCCTGCAAAGTGATAACAGCTCTGCTGTAGTGGAATGGGGTAATCAATTGAATACAAAGAAAAAGATACTTGTAGTAGATGATAAGGGAATGAACCGTTATATGCTGGGCGGAATATTTTGTGATAACTATGAGATAATAGAAGCTGGCGGCGGTATGGAAGCAATTGAGATTATTGACAAAGAATATGATGAACTGGCTGTGATCCTTCTGGATATCATTATGCCGGGAATAGATGGTTTTGGTGTTCTGGAGCATATGAAAGAGCAGGATTACTTAAACCGTGTTCCTGTAGTAATCGTAACAGATGATTCTTCTGAGGCAACCGCAGTTAAGACATTTGAGTATAAAGTGGCAGATATGGTCATCAAACCATTTGAACCCCGTATCATCAAACGAAGAGTAGAGAATATTATAGAGTTGTATGCTTATAAGGAGAAATACGGTAATGCTTGAAAACGAAGGATATAATAGAAAAATCTGTGTACTTGGCGTTGCAGGAGGTTCCGCTTCCGGCAAAACTACAATCATCAATCGGGTGAAGGATTATTTTGGAAACGATATTGCAGTGATCAGCCATGATAATTATTACAAAGCACATGATGATATGCCTTTTGAAGAGAGATGCAAGCTTAATTATGATCATCCTGATTCCTTTGAATCAGAGAGAATGGCAGAGGATGTCCGTAAGCTCCTCAAAGGCTATCCCATAGAGATGCCGACTTATGACTATGTAAATCATAACCGTGCGAAAGAGACCATAACAGTAGAACCCAAGCCGGTTATTATCATGGAAGGAATTCTTATTCTGGAGAACAGAGAGCTTAGGGATCTGATGGATATTAAGATCTATGTAGATACAGATGCAGATGAACGACTGATGCGTCGAATCAGAAGAGATATGGTAGAGAGAGGAAGAAGCATCGACTCTATTATTTCACAGTATAGTTCTACTGTGAAGCCAATGCATGAAGAGTTTGTGGAACCTTCCAAGAAATATGCAGATATCATTATTCCCCGTGGTGGAGAGAATGCACCGGGAATTGATATGCTGACAACGTATCTGACGAGGATGCTGCAAGGCTGAGAGTAAACGTCATGGAGGTGCGAGCATGGCAAATATTCTGGATTATCTGGAGTGGAGGGGAGATATCAGTTTAAGCGAAGACCCATTTAATGCAGTTGATAATCTGGTTCTTTCGTGGATGGCATATGTTAATCTGGATGAGATTATGCCAAATGGGATTTATAATCAGGCGATTACAATAGAAGAAGCAATCAAACGTTTCTTTGCAAAATACAATCTGGAAGAGAAGCTCAAGGAGGCTTCCTTGACCAGAACATCAGCGCTTTTGTTTGCCCGTCTGGCAGACTGTCCGAGATTTGGACAAATGAAGATCATAAACTATGTGAATCATATCAGTGAAGAGCTACAGAAGCAGTTCAGCGCTATGACCATAGAAATAGATGAGGATACGAGATATATTGCCTTTCGCGGCACCGATGATACCATCGTGGGCTGGCGGGAGGATTTTAATATGGGGCTGATGGTCAATGTGCCTTCCCAGTTAGAAGCAGTGGAATATGTGGAACAGACAGCGTTAGGGGAGAACCATAAGCTGATTCTTGGCGGACATTCCAAGGGCGGTAATCTTGCTGTATATGCAGCATTTCGCTGTGATAAGACAATTCAGGATCGTATTATTCAGGTATATAACAATGATGGACCCGGTTTTCAGAAGGAGATTCTGGACAGCCCTGAATATCAGGCTATGCTGCCTAGAATCAGAACCATTGTGCCAGAATCTTCCATAGTCGGTATGCTGCTTGGACATGAAGAAGAATATGATATTGTCAAGAGCTCCCAGAAAGGTATCATGCAGCATGACGCGGGGACCTGGGAAGTGAAGAGGAACAATTTTGTATATCTGGATTCTGTGTCCAATGCCAGCAGATTCCTGGACCGTTCTTTAAAAGAGTGGGTGGAGTCACTGGATGAGGAACGCAGACAGATTTTCGTTGACAGTCTGTTTGCAGTTCTGGATGCACCGGGTGCCAAGACTACAGTGGAACTGAATGCAATGGGAATGAAAGGTCTGACCAGTGCCTGGAAAGCGGTAAGCAACATGGATGCAGAGGTAAAACATAATCTGTGGCTGATTATCCGCTCTCTTTTCAAAATTATGAGCCAGAATAGAAAAACCGCAATCAGGAAAGAACACAGTGATAAATGAATGCAGAATTATTAGAACAGTTGCGTAAGATAACACCGGAAGAACAGGAAATATTAAATGGCAGAAAGCAGATTAATGAGGCAATCTATGTGCAGTCAGAGGGACATGTCTTTGACAGCAGGAAGCTTCTGGATGCGTCCAAGCTGATTACAGTCAGACCTCATACGCGTTTTGTACATTTTCCCAAGCATACTCATAATTATGTGGAAGTGATCTATATGTGTTCGGGACAGACAAGACATCTGATTAACGAAGAAGAAGTGATTCTTCGACAGGGGGAATTACTGTTTCTGAGTCAGAAGGCAACACAGGAGATTGATGCAGCGGGAGAAAATGACATAGGTGTCAACTTTATCATTCTTCCAGAGTTCTTTGATAAATCACTGCAAATGATGGGAGAAGAACAGAATCCATTGCGTGATTTTATCATTGGCTGTCTGCGTGGTGAGGGAGATAATGATATTGGATATCTGCATTTTAAAGTCGCAGATGTACTGCCGGTGCAGAATCTGGTAGAGAATCTGATCTGGACACTGATGCACAATCAGCCTAATAAAAGAAGTATTAATCAGGTCACTATGGGGCTTTTATTCCTGCAACTGCTCAATCACACAGATAAGGTCGTAACGGGTAATGGACAGACAGAAGAGGATGTGGTACTGAGCATTCTTCGTTTCGTGGAGGAACACTACAGGGATGGAGAATTAACGGAGCTTGCCCAGAGCCTTCACTATGATCTGTACTGGCTGAGCCGCATGATTAAGAAGAGAACGGGCAAGACATATACAGAACTGATACAGCAGAAGCGTATGCAGCAGGCTGCATTTCTGCTTAGAAGTACAGATATGCCAGTATCTGAGGTAGGTAATGCAGTTGGATATGACAATTTAAGCTACTTTCATAAGATATTCAGAAAGCAGTATGCCATGTCTCCCAAGAAATACAGAAGTAATTTAACATAATGCAAATAAGGACACTTTTTTTCACAAATGGGTGTCTTTTTTTGTGCGCTGATTTTGTATATGATGTAGTTAATGAAACAGTTAGTATGAATTGTTTGGGGGTTATAAAACTATGACAGAGTATTATCTGGGGATTGACATCGGAGCGTCCAGCGGAAGACATATTCTGGCTCATATGGAAGATGGCAAGATGGTGTTGGAGGAGATACACCGCTTCCCGAATGGTATGAGCCGCAAGGATGGAGAGCTGTGCTGGGACACCGGGGCATTATTTCACGAAATTAAAGCAGGTATGAAGAAATGTGCCGAATTGGGTAAAATTCCTGTAAGCGTGGGAATTGATACCTGGGCAGTAGACTTTGTTCTGCTGGATGAGGCAGATCAGGTCATTGGAAATACCGTAGGATATCGTGACAGCAGAACGCAGGGAATGGATGATAAGGTATATGAGACAATCTCATTACAGGATCTTTATCACAGAACCGGCATTCAGAAGCAGATGTTCAACAGTATCTATCAGCTGATGGCAATTAAGGAGAAGAAACCACAGGAATTGAAAAAGGCAAAGACCTTTCTGATGATTCCAGATTATTTTCATTTCCTGTTATGTGGACGCAAGTGTGTAGAATATACCAATTCTACCACAACACAGTTAGTCAGCCCGGTTACGAAGACATGGGATATGGAGCTGATAGAGTCTTTGGGATATCCAAAGGATATTTTCCCGGAGATTAAGATGGCAGGCACTGTACTTGGAGAGCTGACAGCAGAAATTGCCGCGGAAGTAGGCTACACATGTAAGGTAGTGCTTCCGGCAACCCATGATACTGGTTCCGCAGTACTGGCAGTTCCGTCTAATGCACCGGAGACAATGTATATCAGTTCCGGTACATGGTCACTTATGGGAGTGGAACGTAAGGAAGCAGACTGTACAGATAAGAGTATGGCATGCAATTTTACAAATGAGGGCGGTTATGATTATCGTTTCCGCTATCTGAAGAACATTATGGGACTGTGGATGATTCAGTCTCTGAAGAAGGAAATCAATGATGCATATTCTTTCGCACAGCTGTGTGAAATGGCATCGAAGGAAGATATTGCGTCGATTGTTGACTGTAATGATGATGTGTTCCTGGCACCGGAGAGCATGACAGAGGCTGTAAAGGAATTTTGCAGAGAAACAAAACAGCAGGTTCCGGAGACAACAGCGCAGCTGGCAGCAGTAATCTATAACAGTCTTGCAGTATGCTATAAGAATACAGTAAAAGAAATTGAACAACTGACGGGCGTGTCATATGAATGCATCCACGTAGTAGGCGGTGGAGCGAATGCGCAGTATCTGAACGAACTGACAGCGAAGCAGACAGGCAAGACAGTCTATGCAGGGCCTACAGAGGCAACAGCTATTGGTAATCTGACAGTGCAGATGCTGGCAGCAGGAAAGCTTTCAGATCTGACACAGGCAAGAAAGACAATATTTGATTCATTTGATATAAAAACATATCAACCAGTATAAAACAGGAGGAAAGAACATGACACAGAAGGAAAGATATCAGGCAGCAAAAGAAATGTATGCTGCAATCGGAGTAGACACAGATGCCGCAATTGCAAAGTTAAAGACAATTCCAGTATCCTTACATTGCTGGCAGGGTGATGATGTAACAGGATTTGACCATGATGGCCCTCTGACAGGTGGTATTCAGACAACAGGTAATTATCCCGGCAAGGCAAGAACACCAGAAGAACTGATGGCAGATATTGATATGGTAATCAAGTGCACACCTGGTTTAAAGAAATTGAATCTGCACGCAAGTTATGCTATCTTTGAAGATGGTGAGTTTGTTGACAGAGATAAGATTGAGCCTAAGCACTTTGCTAAATGGGTGGCTTTTGCAAAAGAAAGAAATATGGGAATTGACTTCAACCCTACATTCTTCTCACATCCTAATGTAAAGGATGGTCTGACCTTATCAAGCCCGGATGAGAATGTAAGAAAGTTCTGGATTGAGCATGGCAAGGCTTGTATCCGTATTTCACAGTATTTCGCAGAAGAGACAGGAATTCCCTGTGTTATGAATATCTGGACAGGTGATGGCAGCAAGGATATTCCAGCAGATCGCCTTGGTCCCAGAGAGCTTTATAAAGATTCTATCGAGCAGATCATTGCAGAGCCTCATGATCCCAAGATGGTGAAGCCTTGCGTAGAATCCAAGGTATTTGGTATTGGTGTAGAATCCTATACAGTTGGTTCTGCTGAGTTCGCATTGAGCTTTGCAGCAACACACGAAGGCGTACTTCCTCTGATGGACAATGGACATTATCATCCAACAGAAGTTGTATCTGACAAGATTCCTGCATTACTGGCTTTCTTCCCGGAGATTGCATTACATATCACACGTCCTGTACGTTGGGATTCAGATCATGTTGTTCTCTTCGATGATGAGACAAAAGAAATGGCAAAAGAAATTGTACGCTGCAATGCAATTGACCGTGTCAATATGGCACTGGATTATTTTGATGCAAGTATTAACCGTATCTCTGCATGGACTGTTGGTTTCAGAAGCTGGCAGAAAGCACTGTTATCCGCAATGTGTATGCCTGCTGATTCATTGAAGAAATTACAGGATAAGGCAGACTGGACAGAATTAATGGTTCGCTTTGAAGAACTGAAGGTATATCCATTTGGTGATGTATGGGAAGAGTACTGTGCACAGTGTGGTACATCAGAACGTGGCTGGTTCGATGAGATCAAGACATATGAAAAAGAAGTTTTATCCAAAAGATAAATTTAGGATATAAGGAAAGGAATTTAAAATGAAAGTATTAGATGCAGAATTTGTACAGGGATATATCCGTATGGCTAACGATGGCTGGGAGCAGGGCTGGCATGAGAGAAATGGCGGCAATCTGACATATCGTATGAAGCCGGAAGAGGTAGAGATGGTAAAGGAGAATTTCCAGCCTAAGGAGTGGACACCGATTGGAACCAGCGTTCCAAAGCTTGCAGGTGAGTATTTCATTTCCACAGGCAGCGGTAAGTATTTCAGAAATGTTATCATCAAACCGGAAGATTCTTTTGCAATTATCGAGATTGATGATAAGGGCGAGAACTACAGAATCGTATGGGGACTGGTAAATGGTGGACGTCCTACCAGCGAATTACCTTCTCATCTGATGAATCATGAAGTGAAGCTGATTGCAACCGGTGGAAAGCACAGAGTCATTTATCATGCACATCCTGCAAATGTAATTGCCATGACATTCGTACTTCCTCTGGAGGACAAGGTATTTACAAGAGAATTATGGGAAATGGCAACAGAGTGTCCTGTTGTATTCCCTGATGGTGTAGGCGTAGTTCCCTGGATGGTACCTGGCGGAAGAGATATTGCAGTAGCAACCAGTGAATTGATGAAGAAATATGATGTTGCAATCTGGGCACATCACGGTGTATTTGTATCAGGAGAAGACTTTGACCTGACATTTGGTCTGATGCACACTGTAGAGAAGTCTGCTGAGATCTTCGTAAAGGTTCGTTCTATGGCTCCTTATAAATTACAGACCATTACATCAGACGACTTTAGAAATCTTGCAAAAGACTTCAAGGTTACATTACCTGAGCAGTTTTTAGATTAATTAAGTACTATATAAAGGGACGAGGTAAAACTTGTCCCTTTTTTGCGTATAGTGGGAGGTTGTCTTTTCAAAAAGGATAAGGTATGCTAGAAGATAGCTTGGCAGTGAAGGTGGATTGATCATGAAGAAAAATAAGAGTAGAGAACCATTCAAGTTTCTAAAAAATGCAAATATCAGAACACAGCTATACAGCATCTACATTCTGGCAGTGTTTATCCCTGTCTTATTGATCGGTACTTTTCTGATTATCAATACAGGCAATCTATTGACCAGTTACCATAGAGATCTTCTGGAATCTGACAATCTGCGTGTAAAGACAATTCTGTTCGAGATTACGACACAGGTCTATAACATCTCAGAAGAAGTGTCCTTTGACAGTAATGTACAGAGTATCTTGACCAGAAAATATCCATCCAGAGATGCACAGGTTAAAGTTATCAACAGTACTTCAACATCGCTGGATAATTATATGTACAATTATTCTGAGATAGATCAGATAGAGATATATTCAGATAATCCGTATATGATGGAGTATAAGCAGTATCATCCTGTAACGCGGACAATTGCAGAGGAGGACTGGTATCAGAAGGCGGTGGAGCAGTCCAGTGTATTCTGGGTGGAAATGGTGAGCTATGATAAATACAATAATGAATACTGGAATCTGTGTCTGGTTCGTAAGATTCCTCTTGTAAACTCAGACTATCATGCAGTATTGGTCATCAGAGTTAGTGACAACTACCTGAATACAAGAGTAAGCAGTCAGGAATATCAGATGTGTGCATCAGTAGATGAGGGACGCATTTTTTATGCTACTTCAAAAGACGATTACGGACAGCAGCAAGTTGTGGATATAGATTATGATGAGAATTATTTCAGATATGCGGGCAGTCTCAAACTTCACAATAAGACCTGCTTCGTGGATGTATCTACACTGCATCTGTATCAGTCTGATTCCAGAATCTATATCTGTACGTTGAATGATAAATCCTACGATAATATCAAAAATATTATCTATATCTGCATGGCAATCATTGCAGTGGCTATTGTAATTCCTGCGATACTGATTTATTTCTTTACAGGGTATTTTACCGGGCGTGTATTGACCTTGCGACAGGTGATGCATCAGGCAAGTAATGAGGATTATGATTTTGAAGAAGTAGTGCAGGGTAATGATGAGCTTTCGGAGGCGTTTGCTGACCTGGAGATCATGGTGCAGAATATCAAGCAGAAGGATGAGCAGATGTATGAAGCACAGATCAATGAGAAAGAACTGGTCAATGAACAGCAGAAGATGGAATTTAAGATGCTGGCAAGCCAGATCAATCCACATTTCCTTTATAATACGCTGGAATCCATACGTATGAAGGCATTTACCGTGGGAGACCGGGAAGTGGCAAATGCCATCAAACTTCTGGGTAAATCCATGCGTTACGTATTGGAAAATAATGGAACAACTTTTACAGCGCTTAAAAATGAGCTGAATCACATTGAGACCTATATCATGATTCAGAAAATGCGTTTTGGTGATAAATTCAATTATGAATTATGCATAGATGAAGACATTGATACAGAACAGTGCCGGATATTACCGCTTTTGCTGCAGCCTATTGTAGAGAATGCTCTTGTGCATGGACTGGAAGAGAAAGAGGAAGGCGGCATGATTACGCTGCGGGTAGAGAGATGCGGAGGCAGTGAGGATATCAGGATCACGATATCAGATAATGGCTGCGGCATGGATGAAGCTGCGCTTGCCCAGCTTCGTAGAGATATTGAAGAGAAGAATCCTGAAAGGAAGGAGAGTATCGGATTATACAATATTAATCAGAGAATCAAACTGTGCTATGGAGAGCAGTATGGCATGGCAGTACAGTCAGAATTAGAGAAAGGAACATCAGTCAGCATTACAATTTCCATGAAAACACAGCAATTTGTATAGATTCTTATGTAAAAATTAGTGATGGGATAAAAAAAGTGCTGTAAATTTAATATATTTTTTATGGTATTTTAATACATCTTAAACTTATATAATAAGCTTGTAAACAATAGTGTGAAAGAAATACAGCAGTATTGTTACAGTTTATGATGGCAGTTGATACTGTCAGAAAGGCGGATGTATAAAATGAAAAAGGAAAAGCTGGCGGATAAACTTTATATCGTACTGCGACTGCTGAGTATCGTATCAGTCGTATTACTGTTTATTCCATCACTTAACCCGGCAAGAATCAGTGAACTGATCTCCAAGACGGCATCGGCATTTACATGTGCGACTTCCTATGGGGCATTGAGTTCCAATTTTGCAAGAGCTCTGAGCAAGGGTTGGGTAGGAACGCTTACACTGCAATGTACCTTTATCGGATGCTTATGTATTTTGATAGGTTTTGTGGCAGGGGGAGCAGGTTCCTGTATGTCACTTGGCAATAATAAAATGAGAAAAACAGGTGCCTTAACAGCAACTGTTGGCGGTGTAGTCGCATTGATCGGATGCTTCCTTGTAAGATGGGCAGCAACAGATATTCAGGGTACACCAAAGCCTGGCAAAATCAAACCATTACAGCCATCCAGCATCTGGATATTCATAGCTGTATCAATAGCAATTCTGGTATTTGGACTGATTCTTCTGGTGTTGACACCGAAGGCAGAGAAAGAAGAGAAGTTCCATATGGATACCAAATATCAGTTGTTTCTTTTACTGCTTCCTTTCCTTGCATTGTGTTTTGCATTTGCGTATTTACCTTTGCTTGGTTGGAGATATGCTTTCTTTGATTATAAATCAGGTGAAACTCTCACAAGAGATAATTTTGTCGGATTCAAATGGTTCGCTTATCTGTTCCAGAATCAGGCGACCAGACAGGACTTGATCAGAGTTCTGAGAAATACACTTGCAATGAGTGGTCTTGGACTTGCAACAAGCTGGTGCGCTATGGCATTTGCTATTTTCCTGTGTGAGATCAAGAATCTGAGATTTCGTAGAATCGTGCAGACATTTACAACGATTCCCAACTTTATCAGCTGGGTTCTTGTATATGCGGTTGCATTCGCAATTTTCTCAACAGATGGTTTTGTAAGTTCCTTACTGGTAAATAATGGAATCCTTGATTCTGGTGTCAATTTCCTGATGGATAATTCACATATGTGGCTCAAGATGCTTGCCTGGGGCATGTGGAAAGGTCTGGGCTGGAGCGCAATTATCTATATTGCAGCGATATCCGGTATTGACCAGCAGCTGTATGAGGCAGCAGAGATTGACGGCGCAGGCAGATTCCAGAAGATGTGGAATATTACAGTTCCAAGTCTGATGCCTACCTTCATGGTTCTGTTATTGATGGCGATTGCAGGTATTCTGAACAATGGTATGGATCAGTATCTTGTATTTGAGAATGCTTATAATACAGATACCATTACTGTTCTTGACCTGTATGTATATAAGCTGGGTATCAACAGCGGACGTGTTCCTCTGGCAACAGTAGTTGGTATGTTCAAATCCGTAATCAGTGTTGTGCTTTTATTCGGTGCTAACAAGATTTCAAAGCTTGTTCGTGGCGAGAGCATTATTTAGGAGGTGATACATATGGCAATGACGAAGCAGGAGAAACTTGATAAAAAGGCAGAAGCACTTTATGAAAAGAAACATAAAAAGAGATATAGAAAGTCAATCGGTGACTGGACATTTGATATTCTGAATCATGCATTCTTTGCAATATTTACACTGGCATGTATTTTTCCGTTTTATTACATTTTCATTAATACGATCAGTAATAATGATCTGGTAAGAAAAGGTGCGATTAACTTTATTCCACAGGGAATTCATTTTAAGAACTACATGGCGCTGACCAGCGTAAACGATGTAGGAACTGCATTGCAGGTAACAGTAGCACGTACTCTGATCGGTACAGTACTTATGGTACTGGCATCCGGATTCGTAGGATATCTGGTAACAAAGCAGGAAATGTGGGGCAGAAAGGTATGGTACAGACTTCTTGTAGTTACCATGTACTTTAACGCAGGTCTTATCCCATGGTATTTGAATATGTCAATGCTTGGACTGACAGACAATTTCCTGGCTTACATTATTCCAGGTATTGTAGCTCCGTATAATATTATTCTGGTAAAGACATACATAGAGTCTATTCCAGGTGAACTGGAAGAAAGTGCACAGATGGATGGTGCAACTTATATGACCATTTTCCGTAAGATCATATGGCCGTTAAGTAAACCAATTCTTGCAACTATCGCTATTTTTGGTGCGGTAGGTAACTGGAACTCCTTTACGGATTCTCTGATACTGATGCCTAACTCACCACAACTTCATACCCTGCAGCATAAGCTGTATACCTATTTGAATGCAGCTTCCAACTTAAAGAGTATGATGAATTCCGGTTCCGGTTCTGTATCCGGTGCGGCAGCAGAGAACGTATTAAATGCGAAAACGATTAAATATACGATTTCCATGGTTACAGTTATCCCGATCCTGATGGTATATCCATTTATGCAGAGATATTTTGAGAAGGGTATCATGCTTGGAGCAGTCAAAGGTTAGTGTGAAAAAACTATAATATATGGTGTTACTATACTGCAAAAATATGAGGGGCAGTATTTTATATAACACAAAAGGAGGAAAAACATGAAATTCAAGAAGGTATTATCACTCGTTCTTGTTTCTGCACTTGCAGGTTCATTAGTTGGATGTAGCGGTTCTACTACATCATCCACAACAACAGGCGCAGACACAACAGCAGACAACAGCACAACAGAAAGTGCAGCAACAGAAACAGCAACAACAGAGGCTGACGCAGACACAGCAGAAGTTGATCTCTCAGACATTATTCCTGATGAGACAGTCACTTTGAATGTGTATTCACAGCTTGCTAACTATGAGGGTGAGCAGATTGGCTGGTTCGCACAGATCATGAAGGATAAGTTCAATGTAAAACTGAACATTATCAGCAACGGTGACGGTGTATTTGATACACGTATGGAATCCGGTGATCTGGGCGATATCGTATTATTCGGCAGCGATGGTGAGGAGTACACCAGAGCATATTCCAATGGTATGTTGTTAGACTGGAACGAGGACGATATTTTATCTGATTATGGTCCACATATCGTAGAGTATATGCAGGAAGCTCTGGACAAGAATCAGGAGATTTCCGGCGGTACTGTATACGGCTTTGGACATGATGTAGCTTCTTCTTCAGGACAGTATGCAGATTTCGATTACCATCCTGATGTACGTTATGATCTGTATACGGCAGTTGGCAGCCCTGAGATCAATGATCTGATGGACTGGGTAGATGTATTAAAGGCTATGAAGGAAGTAGAGCCTACTTCTGATTCTGGTAAAGAGACATACGGTGTATCTCTCTTCAAGGACTGGGATGGTAACATGATGATGTTTGCCAAGGCTACAGCAACTAACTTCTATGGTCTGGATGAGTTCCATTTTGGTTTCTATGATGCTGCGACAGGCGAATTTGAAGACTGCTTAAAGGAAGGCGGACATTATGAGCAGGCACTGAGATTCTATAACAAGTTATATCAGGAAGGCTTACTTGATCCTGACTCCATGACACAGGGTTATGACGGATGTATGGAAGATTATCAGGATGGTTCCGCATTCTGGTGTATCTTCAGCTGGATGGGTGCTACTCAGTACAATACACAGGAGCATCTGGATGCAGGCAAGAAGATGCTTCCAGTAGCTGCTAAGAATCAGAACACATTAGTATATGGCCTGAATCCTACAGGAAGCAACCGTGTATGGACAATCGGTGCCAATACACAGTATCCTGAATTATGTATGGCTATCATTGATTATCTGGTTACTCCAGAAGGAAGACTTGAATATGAATACGGTCCTAAGGATGTATGCTGGGAGTACCTGGATGATGGTTCTGTAGAATTAACAGATTTCGGTCTTCAGTGCAAAGCACTTGGTAATCCGGAAGAAATGGAAATGCCAGCTCCTTACTCAGGACTCTGGAAAGATGGCTGCCCTCAGATGAACAACACAACATGGTCACTGAATACAGTTATTCCTGGAAATGACAAGGGTCAGACTTTTAACTTCAAGTACTGGGATAAATACCTCTCACTGGATGTAGATGCAACAGAACAGCAGTGGAGAGACGATATGGGCGTAGATTCCTATAGAGACTACATGTCACAGTTCAAGTACACAATCTCCAAACCTCATACATATGCAGAAAGCATCAAGTCTGATGAACTTTCTACAGTATGGGAACAGGTTAAGATGTGCGTACAGAACGGTTCCTGGCAGGCAGTATATGCTAAGGATGACGCTGAGTTCGATTCTGTAATGGAACAGATGCGTGCAGATGCTGACAGCTACGGCTATCAGGATTGTGTTGAATGGTGTACAAACGAAGCAGCTCTTAGAAAAGCAGCAGAGATTGACTAATTCATAACGTACAATTTATAATGAAATACAAAGAGGCTATCTGGTGCGTCCGGATAGCCTCATTAACTAAGAACAGGAGTTATGATTACAATGGCTTTTTTTGGTATTGATGGTCCTTTTTATCGCTTTATATGCAGATTCATTGATCTGGTAAAACTGAATTTCATGTGGCTGCTTTTTTCACTGCCTATCGTAACGATAGGGGCGTCAACGACAGCGGCATACAGCATCGCATTGAAGATGGTAGATGATGAAGAAGGATATATGGTAAAGAGCTTCATAAAAGAATTTAAACGCAACTTTAAGCAGGGCACAGTAATGGGAGTGATAGGACTCATTGCATCTTATGCCATTTATCTTGATTATGAGATTAATCGCGTATCTGAGGAAGGTTCTGTTGTACTTCTGGTCATTGGACTGGTATCGGCGTTCTTTGTCATTATGGCGCTTTTATATGCATTTCCCCTTCTGGCTCGATATGAGAATACCATTGTAGGGACGATTCAGAATTCACTGGATATTTCCAGAAAGTACTTTGGTAGAACGTTGATTATCATTACTGTTCTTTTGATTGAGTTGTTTTTCTTTAATTTTAATACGGTGTTACAGATATTCGGACTGATCTTTGGACCTGCTTTTATGATGTTCACGATTGCAGCATTTGCCAAGAGAATTTTCCAGGAGATAGAAAAAGAGCCCGGAGCTGTAAGGAAAAGCAGCAGCGGGCAGGAAGAGTAGACTTCTTGATCAGATTTCTTTACTTTGTTTACGATACTCAGCAGGGCTGATACCAACATATTTTTTGAATTTCTTATGGAAATAATCAACATTGTGGTATCCGACCTGTTCAGCAATCTCATAGACCTTCATATTGCGGTGAAGCAGTAATTCCTTGGAATGTTCGATACGCATGTGGTCGATATAGGAATTGAAGGTCTGACCTGTTGCCTTGGTAAAAATCTTGCCAAGATAGGCACTGTTGTATCCGAACAATGGGGCAATGGTTTCCAGTTTGATATTGGTCTGGTAATTATTGTCTATATAGTAGAGAATGTCATCCAGTACAGATTCTCTTGCGGAACCACCCTGTGAATCCAGAATAGATTTTACCTGTTCTGAGATATAGAGGATGATTTCATAGAGATAATGACAGCTGTCAATATGGTCAATGATAATGGAATTGGACGGCATGGAACAATCGTTAGCGTTATTTCTGCTCAAACGGCTGCAGCTTTCCTTCAACTGCAACAGCAGGTCAGTCAGGAACAGCTTAACAGATTCAATAGATGCATCTACGTTATACAGGTATTCTTCCAGAGAGAAAAGGGTGGAAGCAACCTGTTTGCGGTTGGAAGCCTGTATATTGTTGATCAGTGCATCACAGTATTCATGAAGCTTTATATCCGTAACAGAGTAGTGCGTGGATATCAGATTAGGCAGCTCGCGATAACCCAGAGTATGTTGTCCCTGTATACAGAAGAAACGTCGCTGCATCAGAGTGTGAGCTTCTTCATAGGACAGATAGATTTCGTCTAACTGTCTGACGGGGCGTCCATAGGCAAGGAAAAGAGAATCCAGGGGACTACCAGCCTGCGGTGCCTTTTTCTCATAATGTTGAAGGAAATCTTCAAATTTATGTATTGCGAACTGACCTTTCAGGAGAATGACATCTTTGTTGTCTTCCTCAAAATGTTCAAAGGAATGATTCCCTTTGTTTGTAATGTTGAGAAGTTCTGCGAAACTGTAGCTGGAATCTTCCGGCTGAGTCCCGAATTTTTCATAGATTACGACCTGATAGATATCAGCATCCAGCTCCATCTTGGCGAAGTCTTCTTCTGACAGGGCATCTTTATCATCTGCGTGGTATGTACCGGTTATGATTTCGTGAAGAATGACATCCTTGGCTTTCGTACGATAGATTTCTATATGATTCTGTCTGAGTCTGGCTTCTTCCAGATTCTGCTTGATGGTTTGTATAGAAGTGAGCAGTTCGTCTTCATCAATTGGTTTGGTCAGATAGAAATCTACGCCATATCGAATGGCAGCCTGCGCATATGCAAAGTCAGAATAGCCGCTTAAAATGATGAATTTACCTTCATAGCCCTGTTCTCTGGCAATACGGATAATATCAATTCCAGTTAATTTGGGCATACGGATATCAAGAAGAACGAGACTGGGGTTATTCTGAAGAATGCCGGAGAGGGCATCTTCTCCGTTGCTGGCTTCTCCACAGATATGAAAACCAAGAGATTCCCAGTCAAGAATACATTTCAGACCTTCGCGGATATTTTTTTCATCATCGGCAATCAGTACAGTTTCCATGAAATGAACTCCTTTTAATTCATAAGTGATAACTTTAAGTATAGAATCAGACTCAGGGATTGTCAATGTTAAGAAAGATAGCGTAAAATGGTACTATAATTTAGAGAAAGGCACGACATAGGATATGAAGAGAAGTAATAAATACATAAGTACGGCATTAACTGTTCTGACGGCCAGTTTCCTCTTGCAGGGATGTGGTATACAGAAAAGTGGACAGGTGAAAGAGTGCCCTTATGATGAATATATTGTTGTTGATGTCTTTGATAATCTTGCCAATTATCAGGGAATTCAGTCCGGGTGGTTTGGAAAACTGCTCAAGGATAAATTCAACATGGAATTGAATATTATTGCACCCAATATTGCCGGTGGTGGCGATACTCTGAGGGAAGTACGTTCGGCAGCAGGCAATCTGGGAGATCTGATCATCAGTTCCGGGGAAAACGGGTTGTTGCAGAATATGGTCAATGCCGGGCTGCTTTATAATATGGAAGATGCCCTGAAAGATAAAGATATTATGGAGAAATACGGAGATGCCATTCACAGACTCAATGATGGCATTACTCCGAAAGGAATCTATGCCATTCCTTCAGAAGTGTCCTCACAGGCGCCGGACGTTCCCAGTGAGGGATTAGAGCTTGTTTATGGACCGTATCTGAGATGGGATCTGTATGCACAGCTGGGTTATCCCAAGATAGATACGATAGAAGATCTGCTTCCGATTCTCAAACAGATGCAGGAGTTGTCTCCAACCAATGAAGACGGAGAGCCTGTCTATGCCTTTTCATTCTTTAAGGACTGGGATGCGAACATGATGAATGCCGTGAAACAGCCATGTTGCTTCTATGGATATGATGAGTACGGATTTGCACTGGCGCGGGCTGATGGCAGCGATTATCAGAATATTCTGGATGATGATTCCCTGTATATCAGAATATGCAGACTGTACTATGAAGCGAATCAGATGGGGCTGATTGACCCGGATTCACCCAGACAGCAGTATGAAGACTGCTTTAATAAATACAGGGAAGGAAGAGTTCTCTTCTCCTTCTGGTCCTGGATGGGACAGCCTGCTTATAATACGTCTGAGCATACCGCGCAGGGCAAGGGCTTTATGCTGGCTCCGATTCAGGACATGCAGATCTATTCCTATGGATGTAATTATGAAGGCAACCAGCAGAATGTCATTGCGATTGGCTCTCAGGCGAAAGACCCGGAGAGGTTGGTTGACTTCGTAGACTGGCTCTATTCAGATGAAGGAATCAGAACTAATGGAGCACAGCTGTCGGGAGCAACCGCAGGACCAGAATCCCTTACCTGGGAAATGGGTGAGGATGGACCATATCTTACGGAGTTTGGTAAGAAAGCCATGATGGGAGAACAGGTGGAAGTACCGGAAGAATATGGCGGTAATACCTGGGAAGATGGAACCTCTGCGTTGAACTATAAACCGGTTGCGCAATGTGAGAAGGATTCGGATGGATATTACTTTGCCTATGAATTATGGGACAGTGTCAGAGAGATGAATAAGACACCTCTTCAGGAGGACTGGAGCAGGGTAATGCAGGCAGAATCCACGAGAGAATATCTGGAAGCACATAATATGATGATCGTAGCTCCTGCATCTTCTTATCAGGCGCCGACAGAAACTTCAGAGCAGACGACAATCCGAAGTCAGTGTAAAAAGGCAATACAGGATTATTCCTGGAAAATGATTTTTGCCAGAAATAAAGTAGAATTTGAAACTTTGTTAAAAGAATTAAGAGATACTGTGTACAGTTACGGATATGAAGATATTCTCGAATACGATATGCAAAACGCCAGGGCTAAGACCCAGGCGGGACTGGAAGCTATAGAAAATTATTATAAAAATAAAGGAGAACAGACAAGTGGAGAAAATTAAGAAAATCTGTTATGGTGGCGATTATAACCCGGAGCAGTGGCCGGAAGAAATCTGGAAAGAGGATATGCGCCTGTTTAAGCTGGCACACATTGATATTGTTACGCTGAATGTGTTCAGCTGGGCAATGTTGCAGCCGGATGAGGCTACGTATGACTTTTCCAAACTGGATAAGATCATGGATATGGTAGAAGACAATCACCTGAAAGTGTGTCTGGCTACTTCCACTGCGGTGCATCCTGCGTGGATGGCAAGACGTTATCCTGACGTTCTCAGAACAGAGCATAACGGAATGAAGCGTAAGTTCGGAAGCAGACACAATTCCTGCCCCAACAGTCCGACATACCGCAAGTATTCTGTAGCACTGACAAGACATCTGGCAAAGAGATATGGGAATCGAGAGAATGTTGTGGCATGGCATGTATCGAATGAGTATGGTGGAGAGTGCTATTGTGAGAACTGTGAAAAGGCATTTCGGGTATGGCTTAAAAAGAAATACGGTACAATAGAAGAGTTGAACAGAGTGTGGAATCTCTCTTTCTGGGGACATACGATGTACGATTGGGATGACGTGGTTGTACCTAATCTTTTATCAGAGGAATGGATATGGGATTATACAAGAACCAATTTTCAGGGAATCTCACTGGATTACAGAAGATTTCAGTCTGACAGTATTCTGGAATGCTTCAAGCTGGAGAGAGATGCGATTAAGGAAGTAACACCGCAGATTCCCGTTACAACGAATCTGATGGGATTCTATAAGCCTCTTGATTATCAGAAGTGGGGCAAAGAGATGGATTTTATCAGTTGGGATAATTATCCACAGTTCGGCGCACCACCTGCAGAGATTGCCATGAGTCATGATATGATGAGAGGGTTAAAGCATGGACAGACATTCTGGCTGATGGAGCAGACTCCGGGTGTTACGAACTGGCATCCATACTGTACACTCAAAAGACCGGGTGTTATGCGTCTGTGGAGTTATCAGGCAGTGGCACATGGAGCTGATACAGTGATGTTTTTCCAGATGCGCAGAAGTATCGGAGCGTGCGAAAAATATCACAGCGCTGTAATTGACCACGCAGGACATGAAAATACAAGAGTGTTCAGAGAAATCACGGCACTTGGAGAAGAACTGGACAGAATCGGGGATGAGACACTTGGTGCTACTACGCCGGCACAGACAGCGGTACTGTTTGACTGGGATACGTGGTGGGCAAGCGAGTACTCTGCAGGACCAAGCCGTCTGATCGCATATCATAAAGAAGCATTGGAATATTACAGAGCATTGGCAGAAGCTAATATTTCTGTTGATATGATAGGTGTTGAAGATGATCTGTCCAAATATAAGCTGGTCATAGCGCCTATGATGTATATGTGTAAGGATGGCTATGATGAGGAAATCAGAGCTTATGTGAAGAATGGCGGACATTTTGTGACAACTTATTTCAGCGGTTATGTAGAAGACCATGATCTTGTAGTGACAGGTGGTTATCCAGCAAGACTGCGGGATATCTTAGGCATCTGGGTGGAGGAATCCGATGCAATAGAAGAGGGCAGAAGCAATCATTTCCAGTATGAGGGAGAAGAATATCCGGCAACCGTTCTGTGTGATCTGCTGCATCTGGAAGGAGCGCAGGCATTGAGCACGTATGAAGAAGATTTCTATGCAGGTATGCCCGTATTGACAAGAAATCAATTCGGACAGGGTGAGGCATATTATGTAGCTACCAGATCTGACCATGCATTTTATAGAAAATATATGAGAAATCTGTGTGCAAAACTGGATATTGCCCCGGTTATGCAGACCCCGGATGGAGTAGAAGCTACAGTACGTGAGAATGAGAAGGGAAGCTTCCTATTCATATTGAATCACAGAGAAGAACCAGCAGAAATCTCAATACCGTCAGATGGCACGGATCTGATTAAAAATATAACATATCATGCAGGAGAGAACGTGACACTTGTTTCCAAGGATGTTATAATTTTAAAAAAGACAAAATAAAAATTTGGAAAAGAGCAGAAAATGGGACGAAAAGAAAATAAAGTGATTGCATTTATAAAAAAGGAGGCTGTATTGTGCGTTGCCTTATTGTTGGCAATGATTTCCTCATTTTTTATAAAACCATCTGTAAATTACATCACATATTTGGATTATAGAGTTCTGGTTCTGCTCTTTTGCCTTATGCTGGTAGTGGCAGGATTCAAGAATCTGGGAATCTTTCAATTACTGGGAGAGAAGCTGTGCAGTCTGGTACATACCACTAGAGGATTGACCTTTGTTCTTGTCAATCTGTGCTTCTTTGCAAGTATGCTGATTACAAATGATGTATCATTGATTACTTTCATTCCATTTACGTTATCTGTATATGCTATGGTGGGGTGTGAGAAAGTACTGATACCAGTGGTTGTATTGGAGACAATCGCAGCGAATCTTGGTAGTATGCTGACACCTGTAGGAAATCCGCAGAATTTGTTGTTGTATTCAGTGAGTGGAATGAGCATGGGAGATTTTATTCTTCATATGCTTCCGCTGACATGTATGTCATATGTTGCTGTTGTCGTATGCATATTTTTTATTCCAGACCAGCATATTATAGTGCATACGAATGATATAAAAGACAAGAAAAAATGGTTAAGTGTTCCGTTTGTTATATATTGTATCTTATTTCTGGTCTGCCTTGGAAATGTTACGCATTTGATAGCATCTTACTGGGTAGTTGGATTGATCGTTGCAGTGACAATATTCATTGTGAATCGCAGATTATTTACGCAGGTGGATTATTCTTTGCTTATGACTTTTGTAGGATTTTTCATATTTATTGGTAATATGAAGCAGATTCCCGTGATAAATGAATGGCTGCAGGGAATAATAAAAGGAAATGAACTGCTTGTCGGCATTGTGTCCAGTCAGATCATCAGTAATGTACCGGCGGCAATGCTGTTGTCAGGATTTACAACAGATTATAGGCAATTACTGTACGGTGTGAATATTGGTGGACTGGGAACGCTGATTGCATCTATGGCAAGCCTGATATCGTATCGTTTTTTCGCCAGGACATATCAGGAACAGAAGGGTAGGTATTTTCGGGTATTTACTATATATAATGTAGTTTTACTCGTGTTGTTATATGTGGTGGCATGTATATAGCAGAAAAGATAAAACATATAAGGAGGTGCTGTTATGCTGGAGAAAATAGACTTATCAAAGACTATGGACAAGAAAGAATACAAAAAGCGCATGGAAGTGCTGGAACCAAAGCTTGCAAGGCTGCAAAGAGAATTAAAGAGCTGTAATGTTCCAGTCATGATTGTATTCGAAGGATTTGGCGGTGCAGGAAAGGGAACACAGATCAATCATCTGATTGAGCCCATGGACCCCAGAGGCTTCACTGTGTATTCTACGCAGGCAGAGACACAGGAGGAGCAGTATCATCCATTCCTGTGGAGATTCTGGAATAAGACACCGGAGAAGGGGCGTATTGCCATCTTTGACAGAAGCTGGTATGGTAAGCTGCTGGTAGAACGCTATGAGAAAAAGACACACAAAAAGGACATTCCAGGGGTATTGGAGGATATTGAGAACTTCGAGAAGCAGCTGACTGATGATGGTACACTGTTGATTAAGTTCTTCCTTACTATTTCTGAAAAAGAGCAGGAAAAACGCTTTGATAAATTATTATCAAAGGAAGAGACCAGCTGGAGAGTCAGCAAAGCAGACAAAGACAGAAATAAGCATTATGAAGAATATGCCCGCATGGCTGATGAGATGCTTACCAGAACCGATACGGAGTATGCACCATGGACGATTATCGAAGCCCATGATGAGAGATATGCAGCAGTGAAGATTCTGACTACTGTAGTAGAGGCTTTTGAAGAGCGCTATGAGAAAGAACAGAATCCACAGCCCAGACAGATTGATGGTAAATTCGGACAGAATGATTTGAAGGAAAGTGTTCTCAAGAAGGTAGATCTGAGCAAGAAGCTGGACAGAGAAACCTATGAGAAGAAGCTGGAAGAGCTGCAAAAGAAGCTGACATTGCTTCATAGTGAAATATACGCAAAGAGAATCCCTGTAGTGCTTGCCTTTGAAGGTTGGGATGCAGGCGGCAAGGGCGGAGCAATCAAGAGACTGACCAGAGCATTAGACCCAAGAGGTTATACAGTAAATCCAACCAGTTCACCAAATGATATTGAAAGAGCACACCATTATTTATGGCGGTTCTGGACCAAGATGCCAAAGGACGGACACATTGCGATCTTTGACAGAACCTGGTATGGAAGAGTTATGGTAGAGCGTATAGAAGGCTTCTGTACGACGCAGGAATGGCAGCGTGCTTTCAAGGAAATGAATCAGATGGAACAGCAGCTGGTCAATCATGGAGCAATAGTGATTAAATTCTGGATGCATATTGATAAAGAAGAACAGGAAAGACGCTTCAAAGAACGCCAGGAGACGCCGGAGAAACAGTGGAAGATTACGGATGAAGACTGGAGAAACCGTGAGAAATGGGAATTGTATGAACAGGCTGTAGACGAAATGATGGTACGAACCTCTACGGTAAATGCGCCCTGGGTCATTGTAGAAGGCAATGATAAACTTTATGCCAGAATCAAGGTATTAGAAACAGTAGTAGATGCGTTAGAGAAGAGATTACACCGTAATGAGTAATAAAAATGGGAAGGATGTGAGAATCCTTCCCATTTATTATGCGTTGATTTTATCATAATAATGAAGCCAGTCTGCTTTCAGATAATACAGCAGGAAGCAGAGAGAACTCAGTGACCAGGTGATAGGGTAAGCCCAGAATACGACTTTGATACCAGGTACATAATTGGTGATAATAGATACGTATGTGATACGAATGATACACCAGCATAAGAGCATGACCAGCATGGGAATCAGGGATTTGCCTGCACCACGCAGAATACCTGCAATACAATGAGAAAAAGCAAGCAGGAAATAGAATAAAGCCACAGTTCTTGCCTGAAGCGTTCCGTATTCAATGACCTCTGGAACACGACTGAATCCGGAGATCAGCAGTGGAGCCAGCCAGTAGATCAACAGACCGACTAATTCGGCTAGAATCGTAGTGGCAAAGATTCCAAAGATGCTGCCTTTCTTGGCACGGTCATATTTCTTCGCTCCCAGGTTCTGCCCGATGAAAGTAGTCATGGACAGGGCGAAACTGGTAATAGGGAGGAAGCCAAAGCCTTCAATACGTGAATAAGCACCGCAGCCGGCTACAGCCATGGCGCCAAAGGCGTTGATATTGGACTGAACAACAATATTGGCAATAGAAATAATGGAGTTCTGCAATCCTGATGGAATACCCATGGACAGAATCTGACGCAGCATACCGGGATTAAGTGAGATCTTATGCCAGTCTACCCGGTATGGCGTATCCAGCCTTGAGAGACGGATGAATCCCAACAATGCGCTGACACACTGGGAAATAACGGTAGCATATCCTGCGCCGGCGATTCCCATATGGAAGACAGCCACGAACAACAGATCCAGAACGACATTTGTAATAGAAGAAATAATCAGGTAGTACAAAGGATGCTTACTGTCACCTACAGCCTGAAAAATACCGCTTGCTGTATTATAAAGGATTACTGCCATAACACCGCCAAAATAAATCCTGAAATACAGAATAGAATTAGGCAGAACAGATTCGGGCGTCTTCATCAGACGAAGAAGGAGCGGAACCAGAAGCACACCGATAATGGTCAGCAAAATGCCGGATATCAGCGCAAAGGCAATCGAGGTATGAATGGCTATGCTCATGTTTTTATAGTCTTTTGCTCCATAGAAGCGGGATATAACGACACCTGCACCGATGAAAATACCGCTGAACAGTCCCACCAGCAGGAAGATAATACTTCCTGAAGAGCTGACTGCAGCGAGAGCATCTTTGCCAAGAAAATTACCAACAATCAGAGAATCTACTATATTATATAGCTGTTGAAACAGATTGCCCCACATAATAGGAAGGGCAAACAGCACGATTTTTTTCCAGATTGGACCTTCGGTCATAACATTCATATCAGATTTATTCATAAGTAACTCCCTTCTGCACTCAAACTCTACCTATTATAATACCTTTTTGAAAAAAAGCAAGCAGCGTTTTAAAAGGTATAAAGAAATCACATATGCGCATATATTCCATATAAGAGTGAAAATGAAGTCTGGGAATATAGGAATGGGATTGCGAAAAATAGTGAGTGTTATTCTGATTCTGGGAATATTAATATGTCCTGCACATGTATGGGGAAGGGAGGCTTTAACGCTTTCAGAGACACATGTAGAGAATCACCAGTCAGATAGTAAAGAACAGCCTGTGATTCCACTGCATGCCAAAGCAGCAGTATTGATGGATGCGGATTCTGGCAGAGTTCTGTATGATAAAAATGGCGGGGAAGCTTTGCCTATGGCAAGTACAACCAAGATTATGACATTAATTCTTACATTGGAGTGCGCAGATCTGGAGGATGTGGTAGAAGTATCTTCTTATGCGGCATCCATGCCTGAGGTGAAGCTGCATATCAGACAGGGAGAGAAATACAGGCTGAAAGATCTGTTGTATTCTCTTATGCTGGAATCTCATAATGATTCTGCCGTTGCGATTGCAGAACATGTAGGAGGCTGTGTAGAGGCTTTTGCTGATATGATGAATGAAAAAGCCAGACAGATCGGTTGTGAAAATACATGCTTTGTTACACCCAATGGATTGGATGCTACGGCAGAATACACAATGGAGGATGGCAGCAAGGTGACAAAAGAACATACTACGACAGCCACAGATCTTGCAAGAATACTTTCTTATTGTATTACCAGATCGCCTAAGAGAGAACAGTTTCTGGAGATTACCAGAACACCCGCCTATGCTTTTGGAGATATCGACCATAAGAGAAACTTCAGCTGTAACAATCATAATGCCTTTTTGACCATGATGGACGGAGCTCTTACGGGAAAAACCGGCTTTACCGGCAAAGCCGGGTATTGTTATACAGGAGCCTTGAAAAGAGATGACAGAACCTACGTCGTGGCATTGCTTGCCTGTGGCTGGCCTAATCATAAGACGTACAAGTGGAGTGACACCAGAGCACTTATGGAATATGGACTGTCTTCCTATCAGTATCATGATCTGATGCAGGAGAATGTACCCAAAGAAGCATTAACGGCGGTCAGAGTCTGCAATGGGCAGACTTCCCAGATAGGTGAAAACGCTTACATGCAGATTGAGGTGAAAGAGGATGAACAATCAACAGAAGGAATTCTTATGCGGGAGGATGAGTGGGTAGATGTAAGAGTCATAAAACAACAAGAGCTTATGGCACCCGTATCCAAAGGAGAGGTAATCGGAGAAGTGGGATATTTCGTAGGAGATGAAGAATGGCGGCATATTGAGCTGACCGCTGCACAGGATATTATGGCGGTTGACCTGAGCTGGAGCTTTAAACAAGTGCTTAGAAAGTGGCTGATATAGCAGCTTTTTTGTGATTTTAACCATAAAAAGTGAATTGTCGAAAATAAAGAAAAAAAATAAAAATTCACTAGGCGATTGCACCAAACTGTGTTATACTCATACTGACGCAATTTGGATAACCCACAAAATTGCGAAAACATGTTCTTATTTTAGAAGTAATTTATTATAAAATGGAGGTCACAAAATGAGTACTACTTCAAGTTTGGCAAGTAAAAGAATTGAATCTTTACTTGATGAAAGCAGTTTCGTTGAAATCGGTGCACTTGTTACTGCAAGAGCTACAGATTTTAATCTGAAACAGACTGAGACTCCTTCTGATGGTGTTGTTACCGGATACGGAGTTATCGATGGTAATCTTGTGTATGTGTATAGCCAGGACGCATCCGTATTAAACGGTTCAGTTGGTGAAATGCATGCTAAGAAGATTGCTAATCTTTATGATCTGGCAATGAAGACAGGAGCACCTGTAATCGGTCTTATCGATTCCGCAGGACTTAGACTTCAGGAAGCTACAGATGCATTAAATGCATTTGGTGAGATCTATTTAAAGCAGACACTTGCTTCAGGTGTGATTCCTCAGATTACAGCAATCTTTGGAAGCTGCGGCGGTGGACTTGCTCTGATGCCTACATTAACAGACTTTACATTCATGGAAGAGTCCAAGGCTAAGCTTTTTGTAAATGCACCTAATACATTAGATGGTAATCATGTATCCAAGTGCGATTCTGCTTCTGCCAAATTCCAGAGTGAAGAAGCAGGCATCGTAGATGTTGTAGCAGATGAGGCTACTATTTATGCTAAGATTCGTGAGTTAGTAAGCATGCTTCCTGGCAACAACGAAGATGATGCATCCTATGAAGACTGCACAGATGATCTGAACAGAGTCTGTGGTGATCTTGCTAACTGCGCAGGTGATACAGCAATCGCTCTTTCTACAATTGCAGATAACAATGCATTCTTTGAAGTAAAAGAGAGCTACGCTAAGAATATGGTAACAGGATTTATCAAGTTAAATGGTACAACTGTAGGCTGTGTAGCCAACCGTACAGAAGTATACGGCGCAGATGGCGAAGTAACAGATAAGTTCGATGCTGTATTAACAGCAGCAGGATGTGAGAAGGCAGCAGAATTCGTTGATTTCTGTGATGCATTCAATATCCCTGTATTATCTCTGACAAACGTTAAGGGATATGAAGCAACTCTTTGCAGCGAGAAGAAGATCGCCAAGGCTGTTGCAAAACTTACTTATGCATTTGCTAATGCTACAGTGCCTAAGGTAAATCTTATTATTGGTAAGGCATACGGCAGTGCATACGTTGCCATGAACTCCAAGGCAATCGGCGCAGATATCACAATCTGCTGGCCTGATGCAGAGATCGGTTCCATGGATGCTACTCTGGCTGCCAAGATCATGTATGACGGACAGAGCGCAGATGTAGTAAAAGAAAAGGCAGCAGAATATGCAGCACTTCAGACAAGTGCAACAGGAGCTGCCAAGAGAGGATATGTAGATCAGATCATCGAAGCTGCAGATACAAGAAAGTATGTAATCGGCGCATTCGAGATGTTATTTACAAAAAGAGAGGACCGTCCTTCCAAGAAACATGGTACGGTCTAAGAAAGGGTGAACGTTAATATGAAGAAAATCGTAAAGGCTTTATTAATGCTTACCTGTGTATTCAGCTTAACGGCATGTGGTTCTGACAATACGATCAGTGACTTCCAGCAGAGCAAAATTGATGCAGCAGAAGCAAAAGCTCCTCAGATCATTGCTCTGACAGCAGGACTTGTACAGAATAATGATATTGATGAGTTGACAACCAACTACAACAATATCGAATTAGGTGATTTATATACCAGTACTTACTCCCAGTATGCCGGTGATTCTTCTTTCAGCTGTGAAGGCAAGGGAATCAAGAGTGCATTAACTTCTTTTGAATCCGGTATGGAAGAAATCGGAAATATCACAGTATCTGATGCAATTGAAGCAACAGTCGATGATGATACGATCATTGTTACAGTTCCTGTAACAGGTGAGAAGGGAGAAGGTTCTGTAGAACTTATCTTCACAAATGATATTTATCTGACACTGACATCCTGCACATTGAACCTGAATAAGTCAATGGGAGATTTAATGGGTAAAGCAGCATTGAATACTTTAATCGGTATGGGTACTGTATTTATCGTATTGATCCTGATCAGCCTGATTATTTCCTGCTTCTCATTTATTCCCAAGATTCAGGAGAAATTCTCCAAGAAGGCAGCTCCTGCTCCTGCAGCAGCACCTGTACCTGCAGCACCAGTTGTAGAAGAGGAAGAATTAGCTGATGACACAGAACTTGTAGCAGTTATTGCAGCTGCAATCGCAGCATATGAAGGAACATCAACAGATGGTTTCCAGGTAAGAAGTATCAAGAGAGCATCTACCAGAAAATGGAAGAATGCATAATCACATAATCAAAAGAAATGTATTGATTTTAGGAGGATATTAAAATGAAGAATTATACAATTACCGTTAACGGCAACGTATATGATGTAGTAGTAGAAGAAGGCGCATCCACAGGTGCAGCACCTGTAGCAGCCGCAGCTCCAAAGGCAGCACCTAAGGCAGCTCCAAAAGCCGCACCTAAGGCAGCAGCAGGCGCTGGCAGCGTAAAGGTAGAAGCAGGCGCAGCTGGTAAGGTATTCAAGATCGAAGCTAATGTTGGACAGGCTGTTAAGAAGGGTGACGCAGTAGTTATCATCGAAGCTATGAAGATGGAAATTCCTGTTGTAGCACCTCAGGATGGTACTGTTGCAAGCATTGATGTTGCAGTTGGTGACGCTATTGAAGCAGGCGCTGTACTGGCTACTTTAAACTAAGTGCAGCTATTTGCCCGGAAATATAATTTCTGAGCATCTTGTGTAATGGTATTATTGCAGAAATGATATCATTACAATGAATACAATAGGAGGTCAACAAAATGTCTTATATAGCAACTACATTGGACAATCTGATTCACCAGACAGCGTTCTTCAACCTGACTGGTGGTAATATCATCATGATTGCCGTGGCTTGTTTATTTCTTTATCTTGCTATCGCAAAAGGCTTTGAACCATTGCTGTTAACCCCGATAGCATTTGGTATGCTGCTGGTTAATATTTATCCGGATATTATCGCTCCAATCGGTGCGGACGGAACAGCCGGCGGATTACTGTATTATTTCTATTTACTGGATGAATGGGCAATTTTACCATCTCTGATCTTCATGGGCGTTGGTGCCATGACAGACTTTGGCCCTCTGATTGCCAATCCTAAGAGTTTCCTGCTTGGTGCCGCTGCTCAGTTCGGTATCTTTGCCGCATACTTCGGAGCAATCGCACTTGGCTTTAATGATAAGGCAGCAGCTGCTGTATCTATCATTGGTGGTGCTGACGGTCCTACATCTATCTTCCTTGCAGGTAAGCTTGGACAGACTGCATTACTTGGACCTATCGCTGTAGCAGCATATTCTTATATGTCACTGGTTCCTATTATCCAGCCACCTATTATGAAGCTTCTTACAACTGAGAAGGAAAGAAAGATCAAGATGGGTCAGCTTCGTCCTGTATCCAAGCTTGAGAAGATCCTTTTCCCTATC
The DNA here is from genome assembly GCA_963596435.1 of Agathobacter sp. Lineage (GTDB taxonomy): Bacteria > Bacillota > Clostridia > Lachnospirales > Lachnospiraceae > COE1. The sequence continues at coordinate 22,764 of CAVBMG010000003.1, read as the reverse complement.
GTTGTTACTATTGTTGTATGTCTGATTCTTCCTACAACAGCTCCTCTTGTTGGTATGCTGATGTTAGGTAACCTGTTTAGAGAATCAGGTGTAGTTAGACAGTTAACAGATACTGCATCCAATGCATTAATGTACATCGTAGTTATCTTACTTGGTACATCCGTAGGTGCTACAACAAGTGCAGAAGCATTCTTAAATATGCAGACAATCAAGATCGTTATTCTTGGTCTTGCAGCATTTGCATTTGGTACAGCAGCAGGTGTTCTGTTTGGTAAGCTGATGTGTGTACTGACACATGGTAAGGTTAATCCTCTGATTGGTTCAGCAGGTGTATCTGCCGTTCCTATGGCAGCTCGTGTATCCCAGAAGGTTGGTGCAGAATCTGATCCTACTAACTTCCTGCTTATGCATGCTATGGGACCTAACGTAGCAGGTGTTATCGGTACTGCAGTAGCAGCTGGTACATTCATGGCCATCTTTGGAATCTTTTAAGCCATGCATAGCATAGTTTAGTTATTTAGTAAATATATCTAGGAGGAATAAAGGTAATGTCAGAAATAGTTAAGAAACCTGTTGGTATCACAGAAACAGTTCTTCGTGATGCACATCAGTCTTTAATAGCAACAAGAATGCCGACCGAATTAATGCTTCCAATCCTTGAGACAATGGATCAGGTTGGTTATCACTCACTTGAGTGCTGGGGCGGCGCTACATTCGATGCTTCCTTACGTTTCTTAAAGGAAGATCCATGGGAAAGATTAAGAAAGATTAAGGATAAGGTTAAGAATACACCTTTACAGATGCTTTTCAGAGGTCAGAATATCCTCGGATATCGTCATTATGCTGATGATGTTGTAACAGAGTTCGTTGAGAAGTCTATCGCAAACGGTATTGATATCATCAGAATCTTCGACTGCTTCAACGATCTGCGTAACTTACAGAGTTCTGTAAACGCAGCTAACGCTATCAAGCAGAGAGAAGGCAGAGGTCATGCTCAGGTAGCATTATCTTATACATTAGGCGATGCATATACATTGGATTACTGGATGCAGATGGCTAAGAACATTGAAGAGATGGGTGCTGATTCTATCTGTATCAAGGATATGGCTGGTCTGTTAGTACCTTACAAGGCAGAAGAGCTGATTAAGGCTATGAAGTCTTCTACTAAGCTTCCTATCCAGCTGCATACACACTATACATCAGGTGTTGCTTCCATGACATACATGAAAGCTATCGAAGCTGGTGTTGACGTAATCGACTGTGCAATTTCTCCATTTGCAATGGGAACTTCTCAGCCTGCAACAGAAGTTATGGTTGAGACATTAAAGAACACACCATATGATACAGGAATTGATCAGACTCTGTTATCCAAGATTGCAGATCACTTCAGACCTTACAGAGAAGAGTGCTTAAAGAGCGGACTTATGAATCCTAAGGTTCTTGGTGTTGATATCAAGACTCTGTTATACCAGGTACCAGGTGGTATGTTATCCAACATGGTTAGCCAGTTAAAGGAACAGAACGCAGAAGACAAGTATTATGAAGTACTTGAAGAGATCCCTAGAGTTCGTAAAGACTTAGGTGAGCCACCTCTTGTTACACCTTCATCTCAGATCGTTGGTACACAGGCTGTATTTAACGTATTAATGGGTGAGAGATATAAGATGGCTACAAAGGAAACCAAGGCTGTATTACGTGGCGAGTATGGTCAGACTGTAAAACCTTTCAATAAGGAAGTACAGGATAAGGTTCTTTCAGCAGAAGAGAAAGAACATATCATTACATGCCGTCCTGCAGATTTGATTCCTAACGAACTTCCTAAGATTGAAGAAGAAATGAAGCAGTGGAAACAGCAGGATGAAGATGTATTAAGCTATGCATTATTCCCTCAGGTAGCTGTTGAATTCTTCAAATATCGTGAAGCTCAGCAGAAGAAGGTTGATTTGACAGAAGCAGACACTAAGAACGGAGCATATCCTGTTTAATTTGTGTGATTCTTCTATCATTACAGGTTTTATATCAGTATCGGGTCATAAACTTATGATCCGATACTGATTTTGAGTTGAAGCATACTTGACAGACGAATAAAAACAATTTATCATAACATGTGTTATTACTGTAAATAATAAATGATGCCGCCTGAATGATAGCCACAGGCTGTCATCTGTATACAAAAGAGAAACTGCGATAGTGCGCAAAATGCGTAGAAATGAGGATGACCATGGCAAGAAAAGAGTCCGTGACAAAAAACATGATATTGGAAACAGCTGTTCAATTGGCGAAAGAAGAAGGTATAGAGAATGTAACTGCCAGAAAACTGGCAAACAAAATTGGATGCTCTACTCAGCCTATTTTCAGGGTTTATGCCAATATGACAGAGTTATATACAGAAGTTTATCAGAAAGCGATAGATTTATTTGCAGATTATTATGAAAAATTCGAGTCCGAAGTGCAGACACCTTTTATTCACCTGGGACTTGCTTATATAGATTTTGCGAAAGAAGAACGTAAACTGTTTCAGCTATTGTTCCTGTCAGACAATAGAGGAGATAGAAGTTTATATGAATTGTTAAATGGAAGTACAGGAGCTGTAGCAAAAGAAATTAATAAAGCTGCAGCAAACGGATGCAGCAATCCAAGTGGATTATTTATGAAAATGTGGATATTCATTCATGGATGCGCGTGCATGGTATTAACAGGAGATTACGATCTGACGAAGGAAGAAACGTTAGATCTTTTGGAAGATATATACAAAAGCTGCTCATAAGTGAGGACAACAGATGGAATACAAGATTGATACCATGTCCAGAATTAATGAAAAATTTAATAAAATGAGCAAGGGTCATAAGAAGATTGCAACCTTTATCATAGATCATTATGAGCAGGCTGCATTTATGACTGCTGCCAAGTTGGGAACTACCGTAGGGGTGAGTGAATCTACAGTGGTTCGTTTTGCCTATTCATTAGGTTATGAGGGCTATCCTGAATTTCAGGAGGATCTGGCTGAATGGGTGAAGAACAAGCTTAATTCTGTACAGAAGATTGGCGTTAAATATGGAAAAAGTACTCAATCAGAAATATTAACATCTGTATTGACTTCGGATATGGAGAAAATCAGCGATACAATAGAGCATGTGGACCCACATACTTTTGAAATGGCAGTAGACATTATCCTGGAAGCTAAAAATGTCTATATTATTGGAATCAGAAGCTGTGATCCGCTGGCACGTTTCCTGCAATTCTATCTGAATATGATCAGGGGAAACGTTTTTTTGCTGAATTCAACAAATACAACAGAGATTTTTGAACAGATGATTCGCATTGATGAGAAGGACGCATTAATTGGAATCAGTTTTCCGAGATATTCCATGCGAACCCTGAAGGCTATGGAATTTGCCAACGACAGACAGGCTAAGATTATTACAATAACAGATACGATCTATTCTCCCATGTGTCTGTATTCATCCTGCAATCTACTGGCAAGAAGCGACATGGTATCTATTGTAGATTCTCTGGTAGCACCATTGAGCCTTATCAATGCACTGGTTGTAGCATTATGTCTGAAACGTCCTGATGATGTGAAGAAGAATCTGGAAAGTCTTGGACAGGCATGGGATAACTATCAGGTATATTTGAAGGATGAATTCAATTACATTGATGAATCTCTGTTAAGTACTCCATTGCAGAAAGAAAAGGAACAGAAATTGTGAAAATATTGATCATTGGAGCAGGACCTGCTGGAATGATGGCAGCGATCACTGCTGCAAAGGCGGGTTCTGAAGTTATATTATTAGAAAAAAATGAGAAAACCGGAAAGAAACTCTTTATTACAGGAAAAGGCAGATGTAATGTGACAAATGCCTGTGATACAGAGGATCTTTTTGCAAATGTAATGGAACACAGCAAGTTCCTTTACAGCGCAATATATGGATATGATAATCAGGCGGTTATGCGCTTTTTTGAAGAAGCAGGATGTCCACTGAAAATAGAAAGAGGACAGAGAGTTTTTCCAGAATCAGATCACAGCTCTGATATATTAAGGGCACTGGATCATCAACTGCATCAGGCGGGAGTAAAAGTGCGTCTTCACACAGAAGTCGGCAAGCTTTTGATTAATGAAAATGAGAAAACCGTTACCGGAGTACAGCTCAAAAATGGAGAAAAGCTGAATGCAGACAAAGTAATTGTTGCAACAGGTGGTATTTCCTATGTTTTGACAGGTTCAACAGGCGACGGTTATCGTTTTGCCAGGGAAGCAGGACATACAGTTACAAAGCTTTCACCGGCACTTGTTCCCTTTGTAGTGCAGGAAGAGTGGTGTAAACAGCTCCAGGGCTTATCGTTAAGGAATGTAGAAGCCCGGATTGAAGTGGATGGAAGAGAGATTTATTCTGACTTTGGAGAAATGCTGTTCACCCATTATGGAGTCAGTGGACCGCTCATGTTAAGCGGCAGTAGCCATTATGTGCATAAAGCAGCGGGAAAACAAGCAAAATTATATATAGATTTAAAACCTGCATTAACACATGAACAATTGGACAAACGAATATTAAGAGAGTTTGATGCCAACAGAAATAAGCAGTTCAAAAATGCCATTGCAGCGTTGTTCCCGGCTAAAATGTTAAATATTATGCCGAGCCTGGCACAGATAGATCCTGAAAGAAAAGTCAATGAGATCACAAAGGAAGAAAGAGAACGCTTCCTTCATACAATCAAGCATCTTGAACTGACAATTACCGGCGTGCGTGATTATAATGAAGCAATTATAACCAAGGGCGGTGTGAAAGTATCAGAGATCAATCCGTCTACAATGGAATCCAGAAATATAAAAGGACTTTATTTTGCAGGTGAAGTGTTGGATCTGGATGCGTTGACCGGAGGCTATAATCTACAGATTGCATGGTCAACCGGTCATCTGGCAGGAGAAAGTGCAGCAGAGGAATAATGGATATCAGAAAGGTATGGTAATAAATATGAGTTATAATATCGCAATAGATGGACCAGCAGGCGCTGGCAAAAGTACGATTGCAAAATTGATCGCAAAGAAAAGAAATTACATTTATGTTGACACAGGTGCCATGTATCGCGCTATGGCATTGTATTTTCTGGAAGCAGGTATCAGTGCAGATGATCAGGGAAAAATAGAATCCTCCGTAGATCAGATAGATGTTACGATCACCTATGAAAACGGAGAGCAGGTAGTGTGGCTCAATGGCAGAAACGTAAATGGGCTGATTCGTACAGAGGAAGTAAGCCGTATGGCATCTGCTACCAGTGTAAATCCCAAGGTGCGTACCAAACTGGTGGAATTACAGAGAAAGCTTGCAGCAAAAGAAAATGTAGTAATGGACGGAAGAGATATCGGTACAGTCGTATTGCCGGATGCAAATGTAAAAATCTATCTGACAGCCAGCAGTGCAGTCAGAGCAAAGCGCCGTTATGAGGAACAGAAGGCAAAAGGCATAGACTGTAATCTGGAAGAGATAGAAAAAGATATTATTGAAAGAGATCACAGAGACATGACAAGAGAAATCTCACCGCTAAAGCAGGCAGAAGACGCAATTCTTCTGGATTCTTCCAATATGACGATTGAGGAAGTCGCTGATGCAGTGATTGCATTGTGCAAGTAAAGAAGCAGATATGCAGCCATGTCCTGTGGATAGTAGAAAGGCATACAAATAGAATGGAAGTAGTATTGGCAAAATCATCAGGCTTTTGTTTTGGCGTGAAAAGGGCAGTGGACAGAGTATATGAACAGCTTGCAGAAAACAAGAAAATATATACGTATGGTCCTATTGTCCATAATGATGATGTAGTAGCGGATCTGGAAGAAAAGGGTGTAAAAGTACTCAATACGAAAGAGGAACTGACCGAACTTACAGAAGGAAGCGTTGTAATACGTGCGCATGGAGTCCCAAAGGAAATTTATGAAATCATGGAACAAAAGAACATAGAATGCATTGATGCGACTTGTCCTTTTGTAAAGCGTATTCACAAAATTGTGGAGAAGGAGAGCACAGAAGGAAGACGTATTATCGTTATAGGTAATGCGAAGCATCCGGAAGTAGAAGGAATCAGAGGATGGTGCAAAACTCCTGCGATCGTGATAGAATCCAGGGAAGAAGCACTTGAGTTTGACGGCTCTATGGACGATAAATACTGTGTTGTATCTCAAACGACATTTAACTACAAGAAATTTCAAGAATTAGTTGAAATTTTTCAAAAAAAAGGTTATGATATAATTGTTGCGAATACTATTTGTAGTGCAACAGAAGAACGCCAGAAGGAAGCAAGCGAACTTGCAGCCAAAGCTGACGTTATGATTGTGATAGGTGGTACTCATAGTTCCAATACCCGCAAGCTCTATGAGCTGTGCAAAAGTGAATGTGAGAATACTTACTATATACAGACACTGGCAGACCTGCAATTAGAACTACCTAATTCTGTTGAACTAGTGGGCATCACAGCGGGGGCTTCTACCCCAAACAAAATAATTGAGGAGGTTCAAAATTATGTCAGAATTAACTTTTGAACAAATGTTAGAAGAATCATTAAAAACTATTCATACAGGAGAGGTAATTGAAGGTACAGTCATCGATGTAAAACCGGATGAAGCAATCCTTAACATCGGTTACAAGTCAGACGGTATTCTTACACGTAACGAATACACCAATGAGCCTAATGTAGACCTGACCACTCTTGTAAACGTTGGCGACAAGATGGAAGTAAAAGTCTTAAAGGTAAATGATGGTGAGGGACAGGTTCTCTTAACATACAAGAGACTTGCTGCTGACAGAGGCAATAAGAGAATTGAAGAAGCATTCAACAATAAGGAAGTACTTACAGCTAAGGTTGCACAGGTACTTGACGGTGGATTAAGCGTTGTAGTTGACGAAGTAAGAATTTTCATCCCTGCAAGTCTTGTATCTGATGTATATGAGAAAGATTTAAGCAAATATGCAGGACAGGAAATCGAATTCGTAATCAGCGAGTACAATCCTAAGAGAAGAAGATATATCGGCGATCGTAAGCAGCTTATCGTTGCTAAGAAGCTTGAAATGCAGAAGGAACTCTTTGAGAAGATCAAAGTTGGCGATATCGTAGAAGGTACAGTTAAGAACGTTACAGACTTCGGTGCATTCATTGATTTAGGTGGCGTTGATGGTCTGCTTCATATTTCTGAGATGTCCTGGGGACGTGTTGAGAATCCTAAGAAGGTATTCAAGGTTGGTGAAACTCTTAAAGTCCTGATCAAGGATATTGACGGAACTAAGGTTGCATTATCTCTGAAATTTGATGATTCCAATCCTTGGAAAGATGCAGCTACCAAGTATGCTGTAGGTAATGTAGTTACTGGTAAAGTAGCAAGAATGACAGACTTTGGTGCATTCGTAGAATTAGAGCCAGGTATTGATGCTCTTCTTCATGTTTCTCAGATCGCTAAAGAGCATATTGAGAAGCCATCAGACGTATTAAGCGTTGGTCAGGAAGTTACAGCTAAGGTTGTAGATTTCAACGAAGAAGGCAAGAAGATCAGTTTAAGCGTTAAAGCTTTATCCGCTCCTGAACCTAAGGAAGCAGCTGTAGAAGAGACAGCAGAAGATGATTCTGATGTTGTATCTGTAGATATTGATGCAGTAATTGCTAAGCAGGAAGCAGAAGAGAACTAATCTTTGTAAGTACAGTTAATTCGCTCTAGGAGTATTATACTCCTAGAGCTTTATGCGTTTAGAAAAGGGGATAAGTAGCCATGGCATATGATTATGAATATTTCAAAAAAGAAGTCTATACTCTGACGAAGATTGATTTGAACGCGTACAAAGAAAAACAGATGAAAAGGCGTATTGATACACTGATTGCCAAGAATAAGATTGTAGGATATGATAAGTTCGTACAGAGACTGAAAGAAGATAAAACGGTATTTGATGAATTTGTTAATTATCTGACGATTAACGTATCTGAATTCTACCGCAATCCAGAACAATGGAAGTTACTGGATCAGGAGATTATTCCAGAATTGATTTCCAAATTTGGAAAGAACCTGAAAATATGGAGTGCTGCATGCTCTACAGGAGACGAGCCATATTCTCTGGTTATGGCGTTATCCAGACATATACCATTAAATCAGATAAAGATCATAGCAACGGATATTGATAAACAGGTTATAGATAAGGCGAAAACAGGACTTTATAATGAGAAAAGTATCGCATCCGTACCAGAAGATTTAAAGAAAAAGTATTTTACCAAGATAGGTCCATCTTATCAGATATCTAACGATATTAAGTCAAGAGTTGAATTTAAGCAGCATAACTTATTGAAAGATACATATCCTGACAGGTGTGATTTGATTGTGTGCAGAAATGTACTGATCTATTTTACTGAGGAAGCAAAGGATGAAGTGTTCCGTAAGTTCAATGCAGCCCTAAAGCCTGAAGGAATCCTGTTTATTGGAAGTACAGAACAGATTATGAACTATAAAGAAATTAACTTTGATAGAAAGAATTCTTTCTTTTATGTTAAAGCGAAATAAAGTAGAAAAGAAGAGGTATTGTTACGAAACAAGTAACAATACCTCTTCTTATACATCAGCAATGTGATGCAATCATTTCCAGTACATGATGTGCATATCGGTTAAAATCTTCTCTTCGTGTCTTAAATTCATCAGTCAGCTCAAAGAATAGGTCGTGATCTTTGTATTCGCGTTTGAAGAATGGAGTAAATAACGTATCCCATTGCGGAAGATAGGAAGAGACTTTGCGGGTATAGCAGTTGGAAGCTAATGCCTGTTGACGGAACTCTTTATCTACAAATCCGGCTACAGATTTGTGAATTGCAATATCTTCCTGAGGAAGATAGTAATAATCCTTGTAATTAGAATAGAAATATTTCATTTCCTCTTCGTAAATAGGTACACGCAGCTTGCCTTCGTTACCAGAACCGATGAAATAGCAGCTGTTGGCACTACATGTAATATCGGCAGGCAATGGAACAGGGAATTTCAGATTCATAATAATCTCAGGACAACGCTGTTGATGGATATCATTGTAGTAGTTTGCCTGTACTTTCGTGACTTTTACCGGATTATGGATTAAGTCGGGGATTGCAAGAGCAGCAATGATATCTAACATACCCTTAATATCTTCTTCATTATGGAGCAGGAGAAAATGTTCCTTCTCTGGATCATGTGTAAGAACATATTCGTGATAAATATCAATCAGCTCACCGCCAGAGTAGACATCTTCGCGTTCTGTATGCAGGAATCCTTCAATAGTCTTCTGCTTACAGTTTGGAAGTTTCATAAAATTCTTATAAGGAGCGATACGGCGATAAATATCAATTCCTTCAAATCTGCTCAGATCACAGGAAATATGATATTGTTCCATTTTTTTCACAAGATATGGAATGTCGAACTGATTGCCATTGAAGTGAATCAGATAGCGGTAATCAGAAGCAAAATCTGCAAAGGCACGCAGCACATTTTCTTCATCTTCATAGTTGGTGGCGAACCACTGGATAGAATACCATGCAGGAGACTGTTCCTGCGTATTATAGTAGATGCAGCCAATCAGATAAAGAGATGAGCTTTTGGCGTAGAGACCTGTAGTTTCTATATCAATAAAAAGTGTTTGCTTTGGAATACAGAGATTCTCAATGGGATATCGGGGAGCCAGCGCACCCAGATTATTGGAAATGCATTTCATAGCGAGTTATTCCACCTTTCTGTAATCTTATATAAATAACTTAGCACATGGGGCTAGATGATGTAAAGTTTTTGAATGTAAAATGACAAAATTAGATAATAGAAATCATGGACTTTATTTCTTATATGTCTGATAATAGAAATAGGAGATATTTACGGAGGACAGGCGGATGAATGAAGTTATGAATAGTGTAAATAATGCTATTATGGATAATTTTCAAAAAACAGACAACATACTAAATGATGTTCAAAAGATCATAGAAGTATCTCAAAAAGAGGCGTATCGTTCAGTAAATACGATATTATCACAAAGAAATTGGTTGATTGGATATCGAATTGCAGAGGAAGAGTTAGCAGGGGAAGAACGAGCTGAATATGGCGCAGAGGTTATAAAGAGATTGTCAAAAGAGTTAACAAAAAAGTATGGAAAGGGCTATACAAAAACGAACTTATATAACTTTTATAGGTTTTATAAATACTTTCCAGAGATTTTCCACTCAGTGAGTGGAAAATCTGCGTTCAAATTGACATGGACACATTATCGAATTTTACTTCAGGTGCATGACGAGACTGCTCGTAAATGGTATGAAAAAGAAGCGTATGAGCAGACTTGGAGTGTTCGTACATTACAGCGGAATATTGACACACAGTATTATTATCGTTTATTGAAATCACAGGATAAAAAAGCTGTAGAGCATGAAATGAGAGAAAAAACTTCTGCATACCAGAATGATAAACTTGAGTTTATTAAAAATCCTGTTATGGTTGAGTTCCTGGGATTGACGCCCGATGCTTCCTTTACTGAAACAAAACTTGAGGCAAGCATTATCACCAATTTGCAGAAATTCCTTATGGAGATGGGAAAAGGATATGCTTTTGTAGCCAGACAGCAGCATATTCATACGGAAAAACAGGATTATTATATAGATTTGGTCTTTTATAATTATATCTTGAAATGCTTTGTGCTTATAGATTTAAAAACGGAACGTATTACACATCAGGATGTCGGACAGATGGATATGTATATTAGGATGTATGATGAATTGAAAAAATCTTCGGATGATAACCCGACACTGGGAATTGTCTTGTGTTCGGAGACGGATGAAGATATTGCAAAATATTCCATTTTGCATGGAAATGAACAGTTGTTTGCAAGTAAGTATAAGTTGTATTTGCCAACGGAAGAGGAACTGCGAGAAGAGATAGAGACACAAAAAGCTATTTTTTATTTACAGCAAAAAGATGCAGAGGAAGAAAGCAATAATTAAGGCATCTTATATATCCTTATTTTATCAAAATCTCACGAATAATGTAGAAAAAACCATAAAAAGATAGTATATTTATAATAGTGGGTGTTCACAAAATGAATTATCAGAACCTTTAAGTTGTGACATCTAAGAAAGTAAGAAAGAAGGAGAAGCAATGGCTAAGCTGACATTTCATGGCGGTATTCATCCGTATGATGGCAAGGATCTGTCCAAGGACAAGCCCATGAAAGTAATCGAACCACCCAAGGGCGAGATGGTATATCCTTTAAGCCAGCATATTGGTGCAATGGCTGTACCTGTTGTTGCAAAGGGCGACAGGGTTCTTACGGGGCAAAAGATAGCAGAAGCGGGGGGCTTCGTATCGGCACCGATTTATTCGTCTGTATCAGGAACGGTAAAAGCAATCGAACCCAGACGAGTTGTTACCGGTGATATGGTAAATTCTATTATCATTGATAACGATGGATTATTTGAGGAGGTTACTTACGAGGCTCATGATCCGGACAAATTAAGTAAGCAGGAGATCATCAAGCTGATACAGGAAGCCGGAGTAGTTGGTATGGGTGGAGCAGGATTCCCTACTCATGTGAAATTATCACCCAAAGAACCGGAGAAGATTGAGTATGTAATTGCGAACTGTGCAGAGTGTGAACCATATCTGACATCAGATTACAGAAGAATGTTAGAGGAACCTGAGAAGCTTATAGAAGGGCTGAAGATTATCCTGCGACTTTTTGACAATGCAAGAGGTATTCTGGCTGTAGAAGATAATAAACCGGATTGTATTCAGCTTCTGAAAGATCTTACAAAGGATGATACCAGAATCTCTGTAAAGGCATTGAAAACAAAATATCCGCAAGGCGCTGAGCGTCAGCTGATCTACGCAGCGACAGGAAGAGCGATTAACTCATCCATGCTTCCAGCAGATGCCGGATGTGTAGTAGATAATGTAGATACAGTAGTTGCAATTTATCATGCGGTCAAAGAAGGCAAACCGTTGATGAACAGAATTGTTACAGTAACAGGAGATGCAGTAAATGATCCACGTAACTTCTATGTTCGTATCGGTATGAATTATAAAGACCTGATTGAAGAAGCCGGAGGATTGAAGACACAGCCGGAGAAGATCGTGTCAGGTGGTCCTATGATGGGCTTTGCATTATTTGACCTGAATGTGCCTACGACTAAGACTGCGTCCGCATTGCTGTGTATGACAAAAGACGAAGTATCCATGTATGAACCAAGTGCATGTATCAATTGCGGCAGATGTGTAGAAGTATGTCCGGGTAGAGTAGTTCCCAGAAAGCTTGCTATTTGTGCGGAGCACGGTGACTTGGCAGGTTTTGAAGCCAATAATGGTCTGGAATGCTGTGAATGTGGATGTTGCAGTTATGTCTGTCCAGCCAAGAGACAGCTGACACAGTCTATTAAATCTATGCGTAAATTAGTACTTGCAAATAAAAAGAAGAAATAGGAGGCATATGGACGTGAGTGATTTATTGAAGGTATCTTCCAATCCCCACATCAGGTCGAAGGATACGACATCACGGATTATGTTGTATGTCATAATATCCCTGCTTCCTGCTGCGGGATTTGGAGTGTATAATTTCGGATTGCATGCTTTGGCTGTGATTATTGTGACCATTGCATCTACAGTATTAACAGAATATATTTATGAGAAATGCATGAAAAAGAAGATTACAGTAGGAGATTTATCCGCTGTAGTAACAGGCTTGCTGCTTGCAATGAATCTGCCGCCTATGGCACCGTTATGGATGGCTGCCCTTGGTGGAATCTTTGCAATTCTGGTAGTAAAGATGCTGTTTGGAGGATTGGGTCAGAACTTTATGAACCCTGCGCTGGGAGCAAGATGCTTCCTGATGATTTCCTTTACTTCTCTGATGACGAACTTTAATTGTGATACATATACAGGCGCTACTCCCCTGGCTGCATTAAAAGCCGGAGAGAAAGTAGATGTGATGAACATGATCATAGGACGGACAGCAGGTACGATTGGTGAGACCAGTATGGTAGCATTGATTATTGGTGCATGTATACTGATTCTGCTTGGAGTCATTGATTTAAAAGTTCCGGGTTCCTATATCATAACGTTTGTTATTTTTATCACAATCTTTGGCGGACATGGCTTTGATTCCCAGTATATATCAGCCAATCTGGCTGGTGGCGGTCTGATGCTTGGCGCCTTTTTCATGGCAACAGACTATGTGACCAGACCGATTACGAAGAAAGGGCAGTATCTTTACGGTATTTTCCTTGGAATCATGACTGGAATATTCAGAGTATTCGGACCTTCCGCAGAGGGCGTATCCTATGCGATCATACTTGGCAATCTGTTAGTTCCATTGATTGAGAAAGTTACAATGCCTAAGGCATTCGGCAAAGGAGGGGAAAGAGCATGAAAGGTATGATAAAAGATGCACTGATTCTCTTTGCCATTACTTTGATCGCGGGATTGATGCTTGGTGTTGTAAATGACATTACAAAGGAACCAATCGCACAGCAGGAGCAAAAGGCAAAGAATGAAGCCTGTCAGAATGTATTTGCAGCGGCTGATTCTTTTGAAGCACAGGAACTGGCTGACTCTGCTCAGATAGAGCAGGTTCTTGCTGATGCAGGAATCAGTGGGGCAGATATTGATGAGCTTATGGCGGCTAAGGATGCATCAGGAGCATTACTTGGTTATGTAATTACGGTTACAGACCACGAAGGCTATGGTGGAGATATTCAATTCTCAATGGGAATTACCAATGAGGGAACGCTAAATGGTATCTCTCTTCTGAGTATTTCCGAAACAGCCGGTCTTGGTATGAGAGCCGGAGAGGTATTAGTACCACAGTTCGCAGATAAGAACGTATCGAAATTTACTTATACAAAGACAGGGGCAACAGCAGATTCTGAGATAGATGCAATCAGTGGTGCTACTATTACTACCAATGCAGTAGTTAATGGCGTAAATGCCGGTTTTGCATATTTTGATAAGATTCTGAAAGGAGGCAGTGTGCAATGAGTGAGAAAGAAGAAATCAAACAAAGTTCTGCACAGGTCTTTTTCAACGGATTGATTAAAGAAAATCCTACCTTTGTACTAACGCTTGGTATGTGTCCTACACTGGCTGTTACAACTTCAGCAGTCAATGGCCTAGGCATGGGATTAACGACGACAGCAGTATTGGTACTGAGTAATATGATTATTTCTTTGCTGAGACATATCATCCCGGATAAAGTAAGAATCCCGGCATTTATCGTAATTATTGCTTCTTTTGTTACGGTAATGCAGTTATTGTTACAGGGATTTATTCCAAGCCTGTATGACTCACTGGGTATTTATATTCCACTGATCGTTGTAAACTGTATTATTCTTGGACGTGCAGAAGCATTTGCTTCCAAGAATCCGGTTATACCATCTTTCTTTGATGGTCTGGGAATGGGACTTGGATTTACAGTTGCGCTGACCTGTATTGGTGCAGTCAGAGAGCTTCTGGGCGCAGGCGAAATCTTCGGTTTACCTGTTATGTCCGGTATTTGCAGTGGAATCAATCATGTACTTGCAGCGGTAGGAATCAATCATCAGGTAGAATATGTGCCTATTGCTATCTTTATCATGGCACCTGGGGCATTCTTCGTACTGGCTACTCTGACTGCAATTCAGAACCGTGTGAAGAGAAAGATGGCAGAGAAAGGACAGAATGTCGATAAGATTCAGTCCGGATGCAGTGTTGATTGTGCATCATGTGGTGACAGTGGATGTTCACACCGCTTCTATGATGCGCAGGCAGGGGATAAAGTAAGCAAGGAGGAAAAGAAGAATGGCTGAGACAATAAAGGATCTGCTTGTCATTTTAATCGGCTCTTCACTGGTCAGTAACGTAGTATTGAGCCAGTTCCTGGGCTTATGTCCTTTCCTTGGTGTATCCAAGAAAGTAGATACAGCAGTTGGTATGGGTGGTGCAGTTGTATTTGTCATTACTCTTGCCAGTGCAGTGGCAGCAGCGATTTATAAATTTATTCTGGTTCCATTGGATATTACATATTTGCAGACTATCGTTTTCATTCTGGTTATTGCAGCGCTGGTACAGTTCGTGGAAATGTTCCTGAAGAAATATGTGCAGGGCTTGTATCAGGCACTTGGTGTATATCTGCCACTGATTACAACAAACTGTGCTGTTCTGGGTATCGCATTGACGAATGTACAGAAGAATTATGGTATCCTCTACAGTATCGTCAGCGGTTTCGCAACAGCAGCAGGTTTCCTGATCTCTATTACGATTCTTGCGGGCATCAGAGAGAAAATGGAATACAATGATATCCCTGAGTCATTCAAAGGAATGCCTATCGTTATGATTACAGCCGGATTGATGGCTATTGCATTCTGTGGATTCTCAGGATTGTTATAGGAGGGATTGAGTATGAATATAACAGCGATTATAACAGCAGTTGTTGTTGTGGCAGGACTCGGTCTGCTCTTAGGTCTGTTTCTTGGCGCGGCAGGTATCTGGTTCAAGGTAGATGTAGATGAGAAAGAACAGCAGGTATTGGCATCACTTCCGGGTAATAACTGTGGTGGATGTGGATATCCCGGCTGTTCAGGTCTGGCTGCTGCTATCGCAAAAGGTGAAGCACCGGTAAATGCCTGTCCTGTAGGTGGTGAGAAGGTAGGAAAAGTCATAGCAGAGATCATGGGCGTGGAAGCTGGAGAAAGCAAGCGAATGACTGCCTTTGTAAAATGTGCCGGAATCTGTGAGAAGACTTCACTGAACTATGAATACACAGGCGTGGAAGACTGTACTATGGTGCAGTTTGTCCCGGATGGGGGCGCCAAGTCATGCAGCCATGGCTGTCTGGGATTTGGAACCTGTGTAAAAGCGTGTCCTTTTGGAGCTATCTCCATTCAGAACGGCATTGCAGTAGTAGACAAGGAAAAATGTAAAGCCTGCAGCAAGTGTATTGCAGCATGTCCGAAGCATCTGATTGAACTGGTTCCGTATGATGCAAAGCATGCCGTAGCGTGCAGCTCCAAGGATAAAGGACCTGTTACCATGAAAGCATGTCAGACAGGTTGTATTGGCTGTGGACTTTGTGTAAAGGTATGTCCGAGCCAGGCAATTACTGTGACAGATTTCCATGCACATATTGATCAGGATAAGTGTACCGGATGTGGCGCATGTAAGGAGAAATGTCCAAAGAAAGCAATTATATAGATTTTTATATGAGAGAGGCACAGCTTATGACGGCTGTGCCTTTTGTTTTCGCAATGGGTATGATATGATAGCAGTAAATATATATGGAGGTATATTGGGATGATGGAAATGGAGAAGTATTTGGAGAAAATCGAAGAAGTGATTGCCAAAGGCAGGTATAAGGATACCTGGGAATCATTACAGCAGTATAGAGTACCAGACTGGTACGAAGATGTGAAATTTGGCATTTTTATTCACTGGGGTATTTTCGCTGTGCCGGCATTTGCAAATGAATGGTATTCAAGAAATATGTACATACAGGGAAGTCCTGAATATGAGCATCACATTGAGACCTATGGTCCACAGAAGGATTTCGGGTATAAGGATTTTATTCCAATGTTCAAAGCAGAAAAATTCCGCGCAGAGGAATGGGCTTCCTTATTTAAGGAAGCCGGTGCACAATATGTCATGCCTGTAGCAGAACATCATGACGGATTCCAGATGTACGACAGTGAATTATCAGAGTGGAATGCTGCCAATATGGGACCAAAGAGAGATGTACTTGGAGAACTGTACACTGCATTTGACAAACAGGGGCTGGTAAAATGTGCATCCAGTCACAGAGTAGAGCACTGGTTCTTTATGGGACATGGAAAAGACTTTGATTCTGATATCAAAGAACCACTGAAACGAGGAGATTTCTATTGGCCAGCCATGGAAGAGAAAGAGCATTATGATTCCTTCTCCACACCAACACCGACCAAAGAATTCCTGGATGACTGGCTTTGCCGCTGCTGCGAACTGGTGGACAAATACAGACCAAAAGTTGTCTATTTCGACTGGTGGATTCATCACAACAGTGTGAAACCGTATTTGAAAAAATTCGCTGCTTATTATTACAATCGCGCTGAGGAATGGGGCGAGGGCGTTGTCATTAACTACAAGCATGATGCATTTGCCTTTGGAACGGCAGTGTGTGATATTGAACGCGGACAGCTTGCGGATGTGAAACCCTATGTATGGCAGACAGATACAGCAGTCGCCAAGAATTCCTGGTGTTATACCGTAAATAATGAGTATAAAACACCGGTACAGATCGTACAGGATCTGGTTGATATTGTTAGTAAGAACGGCAGGCTTTTATTAAATATCGGACCTAAGGCAGATGGCTCCATCCCGGAAGAGGACAGAAATATTCTGTTAAAAATCGGTGAATGGATGAAAGTGAATGGAGAAGCAGTCTATGGAGCCAAAATGTGGCGCAAGTCAGCAGAAGGACCTACGAAGATACAGGAAGGTCAGTTCGCAGATTCAGAGGCGAAGCCATATACAGCAGAAGATATCCGCTTCACAGTTAATCATGGCTGCATCTATGCCTTTTGCCTGAATATGAAGGGAAAAGACAGCATATGCATAAAGTCTCTTGCTGAGACGAAGGACATGAGCAAAACAGATTTCAGTGGAATCATTCGTGAAATTGAAGTTCTGGGAGAGAAAGAAGCACCTCAATGGACGAGAGATCAGGACGGCTTGAAGATAAAGACCAAAATGATAGACCATAACTATCCTGTAGTGTTTAAGATTTCTGTGAATTAGGCAGTTTCCCTTTTACGTATACTATTTTAACAATTTTATAAATAGTCAGAAAAATATTGAAAAATACAAAAATATAATATATAATTCAAATTGTAAAAGAGTTATGTTAATGCGTAAAAGGGGAGACGGTTATCATGAAATATATGGCAGATGATTATGAGCAGGATCAGGGACCTAATATGACGCTGATCTATATGGTGCTTATCATGTCAACAGTGATACTGGTGGTAGTCGGACTGATGTTTCTGGTGAACAAACCAACAAGAAGCAGTTCCAGTGGCAGCCATGCACAGCAGATTGCAGCAGCAAGGGAGAATAATCAGACACAGGCTATGGTTGACAGTGTGAAAGCGCTGGTATCAGGCAGCACATTGACGTCTAATCAGCTGGATATCTGGAATCTTCCAGACACTGGAAGAGAGACACAGGAGATTGTGAATGATGGTAAGAATGGAACGGTAACCAATCAGACGACCGGAGAAACTGTTATAGAAGGTAATAAAGAGGTAGACTCTGATAAAACCGCAGATACCCTGGCACAGGGTAAGACAGAAGTCTACGATATGACCAAGAAGGAATCCATGCAGGATGAGGATGCACTGGATGATGGCAAACATACGCTGGTGACTTATCAGGATGGCAGCACAGAATGGGTGGAAATCAATGATAAGCTCAAGACGAATACGTATGATACTTCCAAGTTCGTTTACCAGAGTCCTGAAATGAAATATTTTGTGAATGGCAAGCAGGCATCCTGGTTTGGTGTGGATCTGTCCAGTGAGCAGGGAATCGTTGATTTTGAGAAGCTCAAAAGAGCCGGAGTTGACTATGTAATGATTAAAGTAGGCGGCAGAGGCTACAGCAGCGGCAATATCGTGTTGGACAGTTCATTTAAGGATTATATGAACGGCGCTAAGAATGCCGGACTGGGAATCGGTGTGTATTTCTACTCACAGGCAGTAGACAGAGATGAGATATATGACGAAGCTGACACACTTCTGGAGCTGATTAAGGATTATCCGGTAAATTATCCTGTAGTATTCGATATGGAAAGTATAAACGGAGATATGGCAAGAACAGATGCGCTGGATGTTTCCACACGTACGGAGCTGGCAAGAGTATTCCTAAAGACAATCAAGGAGAATGGCTATACGCCAATGCTCTATGGCAACAAGGAATGGCTTGTAACAAAGCTTAATCTGGAGAAACTGCAGGACTATGATGTATGGCTTTCACAGGAAGCAGATACACCGGATTATCCATATGCATATACCATGTGGCAGTATACGCAAAAAGGCTCTATCAGCGGTATTTCAGGAAATGCACGACTGAATGTGAGCCTGGTAGATTACTCTAAGAAGTAATTGTATATTTTATCTGAAATTTTTAAACGGGCATAAATATCAGCATAGACGGCGGGCGAGAGTCCCTCAAGGTAATTTGGGGTGTAATTTCTTGTCACGCCGTTTTTGCGTAGAATATCAATGGCTTTGTTATAGGCGATGGCAGCCTCGTCCTCTGTAGCGTAGGTGCCGATTATGTAGTAGCCGGGCAGATTAATACGAGCTTTGTAGCGTGTCCTGCCTTTTGACTCAATGCGAAGTACACCCTGATAACGATTGATAATTTTCAGATTCGCACTGCGAAAATCCGTCTCGTCACCATTTAAAAAGACATAATCCCGTCCGGGAACGCTGTAACTGCGAATACCATGACGATTCAGAATATTGAGCTGCATACCATAATCTGCTACAAAAAGGTGTTCCCCGCGTTTCATGATCTTGTGGGATGAGTAGAAGAACAGATTATCAATATCGAATTTCAGAACATAAGAGGGAGATAAATAATAATAGAAGAATTTGCCGCGCACATAAATAGGGGTGGCAAAATAAAGCCCGTTATCCCGGAAATTCAACAGAGTGACCCATTTTTCAAAAGGCAGCGCGCAGGTATTTTCATAGGAATCTATCGTGTCTGTCCCGCTTCGAAGCAGACGATCAGCTTCTTCATATGCCCGGTTGGCAGAATCTTCTGTTTCAAAGCTTCCAAGGCTGATGTGCTTCCTGCGATAGGTGATAGATGCACGATAATATATGGAATTGTCTTTTTTTCTGGCGAGATATACGCCTTTTAACATTGCATTCATAGAAAATATTATAGCATAGTTTATGTCCCTGGTCATGTGATTCCATGTATTTTCTTCCCATAAGATGAATACACTAATAAAAGGACATGTTATGATGTGCTTTTGAAGCAACAGAAAAGAGGACATTATGTATCAGAAAAATTATGTGCTTTTGTTGGTTTCCATGATTATATGTACGATAATGCTGTGGTTCTCCAGGGTGTATATGGTACAGGGGGAAGAGAAGGATACAGAGCAGACGGCAGCTCATTGCGTGGACATGCAGGGATATGAGACTTCTTCTGAATGCAGAAATATTACATTAGGGGTATTGGAACCGGCTTATGTGATAGATGCATCCGCAGAAGATATAGAAGTATTAATGCGTATTGTAGAGGCGGAAGCCGGAGGAGAGGACCGCAAAGGAAAATTACTTGTAGCCAATGTGGTAATCAACCGGGTAAAAGACAGCCATTTTCCGGATACGATCAGTCAGGTGGTATATCAGAGAAACAGCAAAGTAGCGCAGTTCTCACCGGTATCTGATGGCAGAATCAACCGTGTAAAGGTTTCCGAAGAGACAAAAGAGGCAGTATATAGTGCACTATATGGAGAAGATGTATCCAGGGGAGCACTTTATTTTATGGCAAGAAATATTGCTAATCCAGATAAAGTATGCTGGTTCGACAACAATCTGACACTTTTGTTCTCCTATGGCGGACATGATTTTTTCCTGTAATAAAAAAGACTTTAGTACGTTGCAGTCACCACAATACTATGCTATACTAATTCAGAAAACTTTGGTTATACTACCAAAAGGCATATAGATACAACAAGGTAAGGAGAATGGCGATGGACTTATTTTACAGAAGTACAAGAAGTAAGGATGAAAGGGTAACAGCTTCCCAGGCAATTTTACAGGGACTTGCACAGGATGGAGGATTATTTGTTCCAGAATCAGTTCCTAAGCTTGATAAGAGTCTTGAAGAGCTTTCCAAAATGAACTATCAGGAGACTGCTTATGAAGTTATGAAGCTTTTCCTGACAGATTTTACAAAGGAAGAATTACAGGATTGTATCAACAAGGCTTATGACAGCAAGTTCGATACAGAAGTGATTGCTCCTCTGGTAGAGGCAGATGGCGCATATTATCTGGAATTATTCCATGGCGCAACCATTGCTTTTAAGGATATGGCATTATCTATTCTGCCACATTTACTGACAACTTCTGCAAAAAAGAACAACGTACATAATGAAATCGTAATTCTGACAGCCACCAGTGGAGATACCGGTAAGGCTGCACTGGCTGGTTTTGCTGATGTAAAAGGTACCAGAATCATTGTCTTTTATCCAAAGCACGGTGTAAGTCCTATTCAGGAGAAACAGATGGTTACTCAGAAGGGTGATAATACTTTTGTAGTAGGAATCACAGGTAACTTTGATGATGCACAGACAGGTGTAAAGAAGTTATTCGGAGATAAGGAGCTTGCACAGACAATGGATCAGGCAGGTTTCCAGTTCTCATCTGCCAATTCCATCAACATCGGTCGTCTGGTTCCACAGATCGTTTACTATGTATATGCATATGCACAGCTTCTGAAAGAGGGACAGATCAAGGAGAACGAAGTAATCAATGTTGTAGTACCTACTGGTAACTTTGGTAATATCCTTGCTGCTTATTTTGCAAAGAATATGGGTATTCCCATTGGCAAGCTGATCTGTGCATCCAATGAGAATAAGGTATTATATGATTTCTTTGAAACAGGTGTATATGACAGAAACAGAGAATTCGTTCTGACAAGTTCTCCTTCTATGGATATTCTGATTTCAAGCAATCTGGAGCGTCTCATTTATCTGACAGCGGGACGTGATGCACAGAAGAATGCAGAACTGATGCAGGAATTGTCCAGGGATGGCAAGTATGAGATCACATCAGAAATGAAAGACAATATGAAAGACTTCTATGGCAATTATGCTTCAGAAGAGGAAACAGCACAGACAATCAAGGATCTGTATGAGAAGACAGGTTATGTAATTGATACACATACAGCAGTTGCAGCAACTGTTCTGCACAAATACCGTAAGGCAACAGTAGACGAGACGAAGGCAGTAGTTGCTTCTACTGCAAGTCCATTCAAGTTTACCAGAAGTGTTATGGATGCTATTGATAAGACAAAATACGACAGTATGTCTGATTTTGAACTTGTAGATGAACTTTCCAGAATTGCGAATGTAACAGTGCCGAATGCGATTGAAGAGATCCGTACAGCGCCGGTTCTTCATGATACAGTATGTGATAAAGAAGATATGAAGGCAGTTGTTATGAAATTCCTGGGAATTTAATAACGATTCTTTATGAAGTGATTGTGCAGTATGTTTTCGATGAAATGCTATTTCAGACCGGGACGACTGCACAATCATTTCTGATTGACGGAAAGGCAGGGTTATTGATATATGGATTTTGGTATCATTTTAAAGATGCTGATCATGGCATGCGGAGTATATATGATTTATTGGGCAGTACAGATGAAGACTACTCATCAGATTCCGCAGATGCTTGTAGGTAAAGGTTTCCCTACCGACAGAGCCAAAGATCCAGAAGGCTTCATGAAAGTTACATTTCCACTTACCATGGGAATGGGGATCATTCTTCTGGCTGTTGGATTGACAGGTGCATTGGAAGTATTTGGAGCGTATCCTATTGTGGATACCATTCTTACCCTGTTGATGCTGGCAGCGCTTGTATTTTATGGCATGTTTTTGCTGAAAGCACAGAAGAGATATCTGATCGGTTTAGACGATAACAACAAAAAAATTCATTAAAAGCCTGCAAATAAAAAGTCAAGGCTAAATTGAAGAACATTGAAAATTTTATACA